>JAJBTP010000001.1 GCA_020860805.1 Tannerellaceae bacterium
CACTCTCTGCCGGAACTAATCTATTTTTGTGACTTACAGATAAACTTTAGAACCAATTATAATATTTAACTTAATCAGGAGAGAATAACGAGTATGCGTAAAATTTTAACTTATTTATTAACCTTTTGTTTACTGCTGAGTTGTATCCTACCCTTACAAGCTGCAGAAAAGAAAGATAAATTGCCGGCTAATCCGGTTCAATTAAAAAACGAAAAAGATTTATATCAACTCTTCCGTACCCCAGATAATCGCCATTACCCTTATGTACGCTGGTGGTGGAACGGAGGAAGAGTAAATAAAAAAGAAATTTACCGCCAACTGGATATAATGAAAGCTGTCGGCATTAGTGGGGTAGAAATTAACCCGATTAGTTTTCCCGGAGACACAGACCCTGTTGGCCACCCCGCTATAGAAACATTCAGTGACGAATGGGCTGAAATGGTAAAAATTGCGGTATTAGCCTGTAAAGAACGGAATATGGTATGCGACATGATTGTAGGTTCAGGCTGGCCGTATGGAGGTGAATTCCTCCCTCGTGAAAAACAAATACAAATGCTCACCGTTCATACGATTGATTTGGATAGTCAAATGACAGGTTCTTCTTTTACCATTGACCGGGAGGAAATACTTCATCAGGTTAATCCGGCTATTATGGCACAAAACGAGCCGGAGAAAGAATTGATGTATTTACGCCTGATGCCTAAACAAATCAATGAATTTACAGAAGGAATCAGTATAGACGAGCAGGTCAACAATGAACAAATTACCATACAGGTTCCCTCAGGCAAACACGTACTCTATTGCTTTGTCAAACTAACGGGATATATGTCCGTAATTGAAGGAGCACCGGGAGCGAAAGGTCCGGTTGTAAATCATTACAACGGAAAAGCTGTACGCAAATATCTGGACAAATTTTCGGATAAACTTGACCTGAAAAATCCGCCCCTGAAAGGATTAGTACGAGCCGCGTTTACAGATAGTTTTGAATTAGAAGGAGCAAACTGGGATTTTACCATGCTCCAAGAATTCAGGGAAAGAAAAGAGAATATGACCTTTATCCCTATCTCCCCTATGTTATACGCAAAATCGGGCATATGGGCAATCCGTTGGACGAACCCTATGGTTCAGAATTCTCAGAACAGGTAAAAAAGAGATTGTAGAACGTGTACGCAATGATTTTGAACATGTTAAAATAGAATTATTCCACGAAAACTTCACGGAAGTATATAATAGCTGGTGTCATGAAAACGGACTTAAGTCACGGGTTCAGGCATATGGACGTGACCTCCACCCTATCGAAGCTGCTATGTATCTGGATATACCCGAATGTGAGACATGGGTATGGAAAGAAGTGGGAACCTCTATGAATGATTATGCCTATTACTCAGGACGCGCCCACAGCCCGGTCAATAAATATGTAGCTTCCGGCAGTTTTCTATCCGGCAATAATATCGTAAGTTGTGAAGAGCTCACAAATGTAGGGTATATTTTTCAGGCTTCTCTGGAAGAACTGAAAATAGCAGGCGATATGAGCAATCTGTCAGGAGTTAACCACTCCATCCTGCACGGTTTCAACTATAGTCCCGAAAATGCCATATTCCCCGGATGGATTAAGTTTGGCACCTACTTCAGCGAACACAATACCTGGTGGCCGTACGTACACTATTGGATGGATTACAAAGCCCGGTTATCTGCTTTGTTCCAGAACAGTGTCCTGCAAGCCGATATTGCTATCCTGCCTCCGTTTGAAGATCTCTGGTCACGCCACGGTCAACAAAGAGAACCTTTCCCCACACTTTTCCAGCCGGATTATACCTATAACCTCTGCGAAGCCCTTCACCAAAGCGGTAACGGATGCGATTATATTAGTGAACGTATTATCTGTGAAGCAAGTATACAAAAAAGGAAAACTAACTTTTGGTTCCCGCTCCTATAAAACGCTGATATCAATGGAAGTTGCCAGTATACAACCTGAAACAGCCCGTATGATTGAAAATTTCGTCAAAAAAGGAGGACGAATAATATGCATAGGAGAATTACCTTATCAAACTTCCGGACTGGCCAATGCCACAGAGAACAACAAAGATGTTAATAACCTCATGCAGAAATTGAAAAAAGAATTTCCCAATCAGGTACGGGAAGTAACCCCACCCACTAAAGGAGAAGATTTTCTTGCATGGTATACCCGCTTACGACAAACAGAAAATATTGTTCCTTTTGTCAAAATAAGCCAGCCCAATAAATTCTTCAGCCAGAATTATTACAAAGCCGGACCACGAGACATCTTTTTCTTTGTCAATAGCAGTAAATTCAATCCTGTAAACCAGGAGCTGGTCTTTCCGGCAACACTGTCAGGCAAACAAGCCTGGCTATGGGATGCAGAAACCGGCGAACGTTATCTCCTACCACAGGAAGGAAACAAATTAACCTTGCGATTTGGCCCCGGAGAATCCAAAGTCATTGTTTTTGAAAAAAATAAAACAGGCAACTATCTTCCGGAACAATCAACCGATACAGAGCCGGTTGTTTTAGAAAATACATGGATAAGTCACTGCACGCCACCGGGAAGGAACAGTAAAAACTTTCACTATGGATAAATTAACTGATTTAAATAGTTTGCCTTTCCCCTGGTTACAACACTTTGCCGGTACACTGGAGTATACAACACGGATAAACAATGATAAAATAGAACAACATTCTCTTCTGGATGCCGGATTAACCCATAGTGGGATAACCGAACTGGTCATCAACGGAGAAACTGTAGGTATAAAATGGTATGGAGAACGCATCTTTGATATTCAGGATAAACTTCATCCCGGAGAAAACGAAATCACAATCAAAGTAACAACTGTACTAAGTAATTACGTCCGTTCTTTACGGGATAACCCGGCCGCAACCCGGTGGGATTTCGCAACTGATTTTAAACCCATGGGATTAATAGGACCTGTAAAAATCTATTAATCTTTTTCTCAGGATTTTTACCCTAAAACCTTATGTTTATTTACAAACCTGCTTGGGTGTATCTAAGCATAAGGTTTCTTTATTATACAGGATACATTTTACAAATAAACTCTACCTTTGCAAAAATAATTTGAAAGAAATGAAGAAACTGGTTATTTTTGATTTGGATGGAACATTACTGAATACAGTAACAGATTTGGCCTATAGTACAAATTATGCACTGGAACAAGTGGGATTTCCGGTTCATCCGGTTAATAAATATAATACGTTTGTAGGAAACGGTATCAATAAACTTTTTGAAAGAGCCTTACCGGAAAATGCACGTACAGAAGAAAATATTCAGAAAATACGCAGTTATTTCGTGCCTTATTATAACGAACATAATATGGATGCAACCGCACCGTATCCGGGAATTACTGAACTGCTAAACACCTTACAGGAGAAAGGGCTATTACTGGCAGTAGCATCCAATAAATACCAAGCTGCAACGGAAACATTAGTACATCATTATTTTGCCGGTATATCTTTTGCCGCAGTGTTGGGGCAACGGGAAGGTATATCGGTAAAACCGGATCCGTCTATTGTATACGATATTCTTAAAAAACAAATGTAGAAAAAGACGATACGTTGTATGTCGGGGATTCAGGAGTCGATATGCAAACAGCCCGCAATGCTGGTATCACATCCGTAGGCGTAACCTGGGGATTTCGTCCGCGTACAGAGCTGGAAGCTAACCAGGCAATCCATATCGTAGATGTGCCGGAAGAAATTCTTACGTTTATTTAGTAATATTTTATTTGTTCTCTATTTCTTCAATCCGGATTCTGACAAAACTACCGGGAAATTC
>JAJBTP010000197.1 GCA_020860805.1 Tannerellaceae bacterium
ATGGGTAAAAACTAAATATGCTAAGCAGATAAGCTCTAATAATAAATAAATTCTCCCATCATTGTATGTAGCAGAATTCCCTGTCTTAGTGCTAAAAGATGCCGCAAGGCTATAATATGAAATTATGAACCATAATAAATAACACAGGAACAGTATTATCCTGTTAGAATTTACTTTCATCAAAACTCCTCCGATTAATAAGCGGTCTTCATCTTCTATTACTCATTTGATGATATCTCATGTTCTTTATTTATTAGCGATGCAAACTCATTTTCCCAATTCAACGCCGCCGTCATCTTGAGTGCATTTTTACGGCAGCAGTCATAAAATTCTTTATCCGTATATAATTTTATAACAGCTTTTGCGAAACATTCGGGTGTTGTCTCCTCCAGTATTATTCCAAATCTGTATTTATTGTTTAAAAACCGATGTTCCGGTATGTCTGACATTATCACGGGCAATCCGGCCGAGGCGTATTCAAACAATTTATTTGAAACTGAAAGTTTAAAATTCAAGCAAATTGGCATTGTAATTGCTACACCTACAGACGAAGCTGACGCCATTGGAATCAAACTCTCCACCCCAACGGGTGGATAAAAGATAAAATTATCCTTATTCGTTTTTAAACTCACTTGTTTGCGCATGCTGGATTCTAATCTTCCAAAGCCTCTCACGGCAAGTTTGATTTCCGGGTAATCTTTCAGTAAATCACAGGCTTCTATCATAAGTTCATAACCGCGACCTTCATAAAACTGACCGTGATTCAACACTTCAAACCCCTTTTTATTATCCGAAGACACTTCACACCGTTCCCTCAACAGCGAACAATTCGTAACAACCATCGGTTTTTTAATTTTATATGTCTCTGCGAAATAATCGGCAGCAGCATTGCTTACACAAACCATCAAGTCAACATGTTTCACTAAATAGTGCTCTATCGCTTTCATAAATCCTGCTATATAGCTTCGACCTTCAGACGTATAGTTTTCCACATTTATTTCGTGAGAATCGTAAATTAATGAACACTTTAATCTCTTTTTTGCTGCATAAGCAGGTATCAATGCATTTAGATCGTTTGCATGTATAACATCCGGACACTGTTTAATAATAGCATCTCTAACCATTCTAAATTTAGTAAGTTCTCGTCTAATCTTTCTAATAACTCCTCTCTGCTTTCCATCTAACTTAGCAGGTATTTGCACAATATCTGTACAGCACGGTATTTGATTTACTTTATCGATATCGTACCTCGTACATTTAAGACCTACACACGAAACATTGATATCGTTTGCAAGATATTCTGCAATCTGTTTTCTAACACGAGGATCATACCATATTGAGTTCAGCACAACATCGCAAACCTTCATAACTTATCTCCAATTCTATATAGCTATAATCTGCATCTTTACCAGTAAGCTGCTCCATCAAACATTCTTTCAGAATTGCTTACTTTATATTCGTCTCCGGGGCGCACCCAATAATCATTATACAATTCAACAATATCGGGACGGCTTTTCTCCCATCTTTGTCCCTTTATTCCAAACATCAGCTGGAGCATACCACCGACAACAATTACTTTCTTACCGGAATTCTTTAGTCGAGCACCAAGCGGAACAGCGTAGCTTCCACACGAAAGCAATGCAACCTCAAAATCCTCTTTAATGCATTCTGTGTACAGTGAATCTAACGCATCTTCCCAATCATTAAATCCTTCCGGGTAATTGTCACCGGAAGACTGAATTGCTTTTACTACTCGCAGGTCACACTCAGGCATAATTTCCCTCTCAGGAAATACCCCCCCCGAGCATAATATTGGGATTTAATTAATTCAGAGAATGGATGCACTACAACAACTTTCTTTCCCTTCAATTCTCTTGTCCATGGTGTTTCATACTGGAAAGGTTCGAGGGCTCTCATTGCATATAGAATGCAATCACATTTCAATTGTTGTTTGAGTATATACTCCTCCATCAGTATTGTGCCCCAATATGCATTAAGATCAGCTGCCGCAATAGCCTCTTTGTAAATCCGGGCAAAATTAAGATAAACATCTTCTCTCGGTGGAAAAACTCCGGAAGCCGACTTTAATCCGGACAAATTTTCATCTGAAACAGATTCTGTGAAGCTCCTTTCGCATAATTCAGCATAAAAACATGCTTTTAGTTCTGTACTTCCGTATCTACAGCATAAAAAGGCATTTTGCCCTCTTAAAAGCTCCTTAATATAAGTATTAAATTCCGTATTATTAATAAACTTATGCCCAATGACGGATTTGCGTTTCTTCGCTCTGTCTAGAAAGACATTTTTTAAAAGAAGCTTATTAGAAGCTACCTTAACAAAGTTCCGTCCATAAAATTCTAAGAATATTTCCGGCTTTCTTAATAACCTGTATCCTTTAGGTACTAAACTGAAATACATTCATTTTACCCCCTCTTTATTAGCAATTGAAAACTTTTAATATCACTAAAACAAGAAACATTATCTTTCAACCAGCACTCCGGACGATCCCACCATTTAAAGCCCAATAAATCTGATATCACATCTTTTTCAAAACGATACCTTATCAGCTTTGCCGGGACACCACCCACAATTGCATAAGGTTCAACATCCTTTACTACAACTGCACCTGCACCAATTATTGCTCCATCACCTATAGTTATGCCTTCCAGTAAAACTGCTGCATCGCCAATCCATACATCATTTCCTATATTTATTTCTTTGCCCGCTTCATCAAACTTGTTTTCTGAAACATACGAAATACCACACTGACACGCATTCGAGAAAAATGCAGGATGTATGCTAACCCAATCCTTTGTTGGATGTCGACCGGTTGCAGTCCTTACCCCGGATCCAATACAACTATATTTTCCGATCGAAGCATTAATATGGCAGTCAGTTCCTATGTATGAAGCATATCCAAGTATACCCTCAAACAAAGAATTGTCACCGACACGATTGTACCCTCCAAAAACGCTGCGAACTCCTACTATAGAGTTGCATCCAAGTTTTACATGTTTCTTTCTGTTTTTAATCTGTATGAAAATCCTCTTCAAATAAGAATACATAATTACCCCAATCTAAGTATTTACAGCCCGACTAATTTCGGACTCTTTTTTCTTACAAGTATCTCTATTGGAGCCAGAATAGCAAACATAGCGACAAACGTGACAAGAGCTCTTAATCCATCGCTTAATAGATTATCCTGCTGAAATAGTCCAACATAATTATAAAATGCTAACAATATCGGAAGCGCTATTGATTGATGCCATCCAAATTTGATCAATGTATTTTTCCCTAAATAGCCAACAATAGGAATCGTAATTTTCGATGATATCCAGATTGTAGCAACAACACCGCACACAACAGAAATGAGAGAGAAAAAGATATTCCCATACTCATTGATTGCAAAATTAATCACCTGACCACTAATTTTTATATTTATATATACTGATAACACATAAACCGCAGCTATCAAAATAAAAGGCAGCACTGATAATTGCTTCACTCTCTCAAAAGTAATACTATTCAAGGAGCAAAAGTAACCCGCAGCAAAGAAAGGCGCCGCCATTAATATCAAATCTGCATTCCCAACCAAGTAGGCTCCGCAGTAAGTATTATAAATTAAGCCTATAACACCAAGCAGTACTCCTACGATCATAATTCTCTTTGCGTTGTGGTCACATAGCCTATCTATCAAAAAAAACACTTGATACACAAGAAAGAGACATGTTAGAAACCAAATTGTACAATATCTTCTTTGAAGAAGAAACAACTTCAAAACTTCCGGTAAATCTTCTGTGATAAT
>JAJBTP010000169.1 GCA_020860805.1 Tannerellaceae bacterium
TAACAGTGCTGGAAGGATTAACCTTTAAAACGACGGTATCTATGGACCGTCGCTGGGTACATAAATTTGAATTCCTGGATCCGGTCCGTACCAGTTACGGTAGAACCCAGAAAGGTTCAGCTGCAGATAAACGGACAGATGACCTTCGTATGATTTATGATAATATCCTTACCTATGATAAAGCGTTTGGGAAACATAGTCTGCAGGTGATGGGGGGTACTTCTGCCACAACTTCCCGCTGGGAATCCTTATCCGGAACCCGTACTCATTTTTCATCCAGCTATGATAATGCACTTATTGGTATAAATGGGGGTAATAAAGGCGGCCTGCGTGGTCAGGAGTCAGATGTATCGGAATGGGCTATTATGCCTTATCTGGGACGTATTACTTATAACTACGACAGTAAATATCTGCTTACAGCTAACTTCCGTTCCGATGGCTCTTCTAAGTTAGCTCCTAAACACCGGTGGGGATACTTTCCTTCTTTCTCAGGTGCATGGAGAATGTCTGCGGAAAGTTTTATGGAAGAGATAGAATGGATTAATGACCTGAAAATCCGTGCCGGTTGGGGACAGACCGGTAACCAGTCCGGGCTGAGTGATTATGCTTATATTCAGCGGTATAAGACCAATTATTATGACTGGACGGATAAAGAATATGCTGATTCAACTCCTACAGTAGGTAGTAAAGATAATATCAAGAATGAATCACTTACGTGGGAAACGACTACTCAGACTAATATCGGACTTGACCTGACAGTATTAAATAACCGCCTGACGCTTGGTGTAGATTTGTATTATAAGTATACTAAAAATATGTTGATGGAAGTTCCGCTTCCGGCACCTAATCCTAAAATTATCCGTAATGAAGGAGAAATGTCAAACAAAGGGCTTGAAATTGTTTTGCAATCACGTAATTTCACAGGTCCACGTTTTAACTGGGATACTGATTTTAATATTTCGTTCAACCGGAATAAACTTGAGAAATTAGACCTGCAACAGACCTACTACTATGGTTCAACTTCGGATATGGTTGGTTCCAACTCTATCCGGATGGTTCCCGGCCAGCCTCTATCCATGTTCTGGGGTTATGTAGCAAATGGAGTAGATCCGGAAACCGGACTTATTATATATCAGGATGTAGATGGTGATGGTATGATTAGTTCGGCAGATAAAACCTGGATTGGTAATGCGAATCCTAAATTTACATTTGGTATGACTAATAACTTTTCATACAAAGGGTTTAACCTGAATATCCTGATTAACGGTTCGTATGGCAATGATATTTTTAATGCAACTAAGGTTGAAATGATTGGTATGGGTACTACTTCCAATCAGACTACAGAAGTACTTCGCCGTTGGAGAATTCCCGGACAGTTTACTGATATACCTAAATCCAATGAGCCCTATAATAACAGAATGTCAAGCCGCTGGATAGAAAATGGTTCCTATCTTAAGGTAAAAAATATTACCCTGTCTTATGATATAAAAGCATCTAAACTGAAAGATTGGAAAGTTTCCCGTTTACAGCCTTATGTAACTATGCAGAATTTCTTCACTATTACTAAATATAGTGGATATGACCCTGAAGTTAGTCAGTGGAGTGATGCAACTTCCATGGGTGTTGACTGGGGGTACCTATCCGCATGTAAAGACAGTAGTTTTCGGAGTAAATATTGACTTTTAATCAGTTATCATCATGAAAAAAATATTTAATATAATCACATCTATATCATTAGCAGCTACTTGTTTTACTGGCTGCGATTTAGATTTACATCCTCTTAATAATTACAATGAGTTTAATGTAATAGGTGACGGAGGGGATTCAGATACTCAGTATAAGACCCGGGAAGATATTCAGGGGACTTTAACCAGTATGTACAATAATATCAAAAATGATATCCAGGAAAAAGGATTACAGGATTTGTTAAGTAATACAGATGCCCGGGTGGACAACTCCTATTGTGGATCTCCTTCCAACCAGCAGTTAATTACACTGGAGACCCATACACAGGATGGTGCCAATACTGTCTTGAACCGGGATTGGGATTATTATCTTACGCAGGTTAATAATGCGAACCAGGTGATTACTTATATTGATGATATTGAGGATCCGGCTTTAACAGAAACGGAAAGAAATCAATGGAAAGCAGAAGCGTTAATCTGGCGTGCCTATAGCTGGTTTGAAATGAGTCTGATATTTGGAGATATTCCTATGTTGACAGACGCTCCTCCTGCGATTACTGCTGAAAATGTGCAGGAAGTATATCCTTTGTATTATCCTTCACAAACAAAACAGGTAGATGTCTTTAATTATATTGCAGAAGATTTGGAATGGGCTATTAAGTATGCTCCGGATTTGAATACTTCGGATAAATTTAAATTCTCCAAAGCAACCGGTAATGGTTTACTGGCACGTGTCTATGCCGAGAAACCTATCCGTGATTACGAGAAAGTAAAAAAATACTGTGAGACGGTAGAAGCTATGAATCTCCGGCTGGTAGATGATTATGCTGATTTATGGTCATGGAATGATGATAAGACAGATATGCGTGCCCGCCATTCAAGTGAGTCAATTTTTGAAGTCCCTTATACTAAATCTCAGGGTAACTGGGTATGGATGATGTATTGGAGAAATGGTATCGGTGATAATCCGTCGGCAAGTTTCGACTGGCAGAAGTGGAATACCCCTTCCCGTAACCTCATCAACCATTATAAAGCACAGGGAGATGAAATCCGCCTGAACCAGACAATTATCTTTGATGATTGTGGATGGAGTACTTATTATCCTTCAGATAACTATCCGTTTGTTTATAAATACCGTTGCAATGCATCCAGTATTATTCTGATGCGTCTGGCTGAAATATATCTTTTACATGCTGAAGCGTTGGCCCAAACAGGAGATTTACCGGGTGCAGCAGGTTATGTAAACAGAGTGCGTGAACGGGTTAATCTGGATCCTCTTCCGGCTTCAGCATCTTCATCTAAAGAGAATATGATTGAAGCCATCCTGGATGAGCGCCGGCTGGAACTTGCATTCGAAGGACATCGTTGGTTTGACCTTATCCGCCTGGATAAAGCAATAGAATGTGTGAATAATCTGAATAATCCGAATTCACGTTACTATGATCCTAAAAAGCCGATCGTCAATAAAATTGATGAGAATAAATTACGATGCCCTGTTCCTGACGAACAGTTAGAAAAGAATGTAAATCTGGTACAGAATCCGGGTTATTAATCCAGAGCAAATAAAATAAAAACAGATGAAAATGAAATTATTATTTTTATTATTCCTAAGTTGGTTAACGTCTATATCGTCCTGTGGGAAAGATGGTATCACGGAAGAACCCGGAGATGGGTGTAGCCCAACGACTCCGGAAATAAAAGGAGATGTGAATATATGGGTTACAACGGATAATCGTTCCATGGATTTGACTAAAACAGCAGTCGAATTCAGTGAGAAATCCAATATGTCTCCTTCTACAATCACTTTGGACCCGGGAACAACATATCAGGAAATGGATGGCTTTGGAGCTGCTGTAACGGGTTCCAGTTGCTTTAACCTGTTACAAATGAGTGAAGCTGACCGGATGGCTTTCCTGAAAGAAACATTTGATCCTATTAATGGTTTAGGCTTTAGCTATATTCGTATTTCAATTGGTTGCTCGGACTTTTCATTGAGTGAATATACCTGCTGCGATACACCTGATATTGAGAAATTTGCTTTGCAAAATGAAGAGGTTCAGTATGTTATCCCTATCTTAAAAGAAATATTGAAAATAAATCCTTCCATAAAGATTATGG
>JAJBTP010000568.1 GCA_020860805.1 Tannerellaceae bacterium
GCCTTACACAAAGAGGAATGTAAGGATTACTGATGAAAATATGAAAAAAGTATTTATGTGTTTAGCTGCTACAGCTTTACTTTCAAGCTGTGGTGTTACAAAATCGCCGGTTATGGGTCTTGCTTATACAGATGTTGTATCAGGAAACGCTGTAACAAGCAATCAATTAGCTTCTAAAGTTGGTAAATCAACTGCTACAGGTATTTTAGGTTTGGTAGCAACAGGTGATGCAAGTTACCAGACAGCTGCTAAAAGTGCCGGTATTACTAAAATCTCTCACGGAGACGAACGTAGTTATACAATCTTAGGTATTTATACTACTTATGAAACAATTGTTTACGGAGAATAAATGAATTCGGGCAGTTAGTGGATTTCCCCTGACTGCCTTTTCTTAACAATATTTCCTATGAGACATTTCCTTTTATATCTTTTATTTCTTTTGATATCCATCGGTGGATATGCTCAAAAAATACACCGTAACTATTCTTTCTATCCACAGGAAAGTGGAAATGTCTACTTTATTCATCCTCAAAAAGGATATATAAGTCCGGATAAAAATGCTGTAAAAGGGTTGGAATATGATATCACTTATATTTCCGGAAAAGATTCTGCAACTATTAATTTCACCTATTTTACAAACCAGGTATTACAGGCCCGTACTATCCGGTTACAAAAACAAACCGGCGATGTACTATATGAAGCTCCTTTAGTATCTTTATTTGTACAACCCCGTAAAAACTATTGGCAGCAGCGTATGCAATTTTTAATTCCGTATGCTTTGCTTTCAGAATTATATAAACAATCGGAACCTTTTCTTATAACCCTTTCCGGAGGCCGTGAAATCAGATATGAAATAAAACCCGGTTCCTGGAAAAAACAAGCTGAACTTATAAATAAAGTATTTGAAGTCGTAGAATACAACCGTTAGAAAAGTATATTTTTAGACTGCAATATTTATAAATCATAATTTTTTATTTACTTTTAGGCGAATAATAAACATATAACCGATTTAAACTTATTTTTTATGCCTAAAATCTACACTTATATCGCTGTTGCGATAATTGTTTTCTTCTGGTTAGTAAGAAATCAAACCATCCGTCAATTTTTCAAAAGTTTTAACCACAAAGATTTTACACGTAATCCCAAAGGTTCAAATCTCACAAAGGAACAATACCGTGCGCTTCTGGTTGGGCTTATTAATGGTGAACAACTAATGGCGTATTGTGATACACTGGAAACCGGAGTAAGCCGTGAACGTCTGGCCGAAGGCTTGCGTGACTGGTGGGGAGTAACCGACCGCGGATCGGCTTTTGAATTACTAAACAGTATGATGGAAGAAGGCCACCGTGTTTATTTCAATGTAGTGCTGGACTTTGTAAAACAATACCCGGATGATGGCATACGTACCAAAATGATTATGCAGGAATATCCGGATAATGAAAGAGTAGCAGAATTTGCCGACAATCTTGCAGCCTGTATAAAAGAGTATAAAGATGACCCGGAAATCCCTTATTCGGAAACGGATCTGGCTAAAGGTATCCTTGGCTGGGACACCGGACGCATGGTAAATCTTGCCCGTATGTGTTATGAAGTAGGATATATAACTCAGGAAGAAGCCTGGGACCTTATCGGAAGTGCCTACGAAGCTACAGCAGAAAACTTTCCTGACTGGCGTTCATTCGCCATTTCATATGTAATAGGCCGTGGTATGTGGTGAGGAAATTCGATGTCGTATGGTGGTATTCAACAAATAGCTGTAAGTTCTCTGAATGCACCCGAAAGTCCCTGAGCAGAGATTGCGTTGCATTAATCGCAATTTTTATCTAAGTTTGTTTCTTAAAAACAGAAACAATGATATTCTACTTTTCAGGAACAGGAAATTCACAATGGATAGCCGGAGAACTGGCAAAAATGTTAAATGATTCCCTGTGGGATATCGCAAAAACAATTAAAGAAAAAGCTCAGACTATCACTCATTCTTTACAGGATGGAGAGAATATATTATTCATTTTTCCTGTTCATTCCTGGGGAGCTCCTGAAATAGTTCGCCTTTTTATTGAAAAACTTACTTTAGAAAACTATATACAACAGCCTGTATATGCGGTTTGTACCTGTGGGGATGATTGGCGGATATACCGACCGGATGATAAATCGTATAGTAACGGAAAAAGGATGGAAATTTAAAACCTGTTATTCTGTTACGATGCCGAATAATTATATATTGTTTCCGGGTTTTGATGTAGATCCGATAGAAGTTGAAAGAAGCAAATTAAAGCAGGCTGTACCCACTATTCAACGTATAGCGGAAGCCATTCAACAGGATGAACCTGTTCAACACTATACACAAGGGCCATTTTGCCTGGTTAAAGAGCCGTATTATCCAACCTCTTTTTGTCAGATATGCATTAGGAAAGAATTCATTTTATGCAACAGATGCCTGCACATCGTGTGGGCTATGCCGGAAGATTTGTCCAACCAATACCATTCATATGGAAAAAGGCAAGCCTGCCTGGAATGACACGTGTATACAATGCGTAGCCTGTATTCATCGTTGCCCTGAGCGTGCTATAGAATATGGGAAAGTCTCCCTACATAAGGGACGTTATTACCATCCGGCCATTCATTAATCAGTTATTAAAAACAAATACCAATGAAATATATTACCTACATTGTATGTGTTACTATTATTATATTCATAGGAATTTATATGACACTTACTTATTCTTTTACCGGTAAAGTAGAAAAAGCAGTTAACGAACAGCTTACTATCTATCCGGCCTCTACACTGAAAGATATTTATAAAAACTTTTTTCAGGATAAATATGGTCCGGGCCACCTGATTCATGATCCGGTGGCAGCCGGAAATTATCTTCAGCGTGAATTGGCAGAGATGACCGTTTCCAGTGGTAAACTCATTGAACCTACAGGTTGGGAAGGCAATTTCTACCGGGTAAATTTATCTCTTATTAAAGATAGTATCATCCCTTATGATCTGTTTTTTGATGTTTTTGTAAGAAGTGTCAACAGTATAACTCCTATTCCGGTAGAAGAGTGGGCAAAAGAATGGTTTCGCATAGAAAAAATCATCCGGAATATGAACCTGGCTTTACCGGAATATGAATCAGATAAAACTTTGATAGAAAAGAATCTGCGGGCCGGTGAATACGTAGGGCATCACAGTGATTTATTTGAAGCTACTTATTCCCCTCATTACCGTATTGTCAGCCGTGAATTATTTGAAAAGGAGTTACGGCCCTTATTAAAAGAGTATTTACCTTAAATAATTATTCAGCATGCTCGGAACGTTAGCAAATAGTGGCGCTATTGTAGTAGGTAGTTGTATCGGCTTATTGATACATTCCCGGTTGCCGGAAAAGCTGGTAACCATCATTTTTCAGGGAATAGGGCTTTGTGCACTGATGATAGGCGTCTCTATGGGGTTAGCTTCAGAGAATATGATTCTGGTCTTACTGAGTATTGTTATCGGTTCTGTTATTGGTGAAATGCTGGATATTGATAAACAATTAAGAAGATTCTCCGGATTTATTAAACGAAAAACATCCCGTTCCGGAAAAAAACCGGAGCATACAAATGAACGTTTTACAGAAGGTTTTGTTACTGCTTCTATGTTATTTTGTATAGGCTCTATGTCTATTCTGGGAGCCATTGAAGATGGAATGGGAGAAACTCCTAATTTATTATTTACCAAATCTGTAATGGATGGTATTTCATCTATCGCACTGGCATCAACTTTTGGTATATCTATTCTTTTTACTTCTGTTCCTGTTTTAATTTACCAGGG
>JAJBTP010000542.1 GCA_020860805.1 Tannerellaceae bacterium
GTATTTTTACAAACCCATTAAAAACCTATTAGAATTCTCTTAGAAGAAGGGATAATTAACAGGTTTTCTCGGGAATGTATTATCCGTGAAATAGTCCTGACATATTCTTTCCCGACTTTTGTATTTATAATAGTATATAGTTACTGGAAAGAAAGTTTAAGGAGATTCTAAAAAAGGACCTTGATGCTTTTCTGACAGTAGAGCAATTCCGGTTTCCCCGTAAGGATGTTTTAACAATAGATTTGCATTGCCATGACCGGCATAGTGATATACCGGATGAACTGATAGGACGTATTCTGGGAGTACCTGAAACCTGGTTACCCGGTGAGCGTTTACTGGAAGAGTTAAAAAAGAATGGTTGTGATGCTTTTACGGTAACTAATCATAATAACGCCCGTTCCTGTTATGAGTTACAGGATAAAGGTTTCGATATTCTGACAGCTGCCGAATTCAGCTGTATGGTGCCTGATTATGACATCGGTATTCATGTACTGGCTTATGGATTTACACCTGAGCAGGAAGTCCGCCTCAATAAGCTGCGTAAAAATATATATTCATTCCAGGAATATACCCATAGAGAAAATATTCCAACTATCTGGGCACATCCACTTTATCATTATGCAGTGAAAAGAATGCCCGAAGATTCTTTTTTCCGGAAAATGTTGCTTCTTTTTGAACGTTTTGAAGCGTTTAACGGACAGCGGGATACCTGGCAGAATATGCTGGTGAAGGAATGGATAAAACAAACGGATGAAGAAATGATTGACGGGTACGCCCGTGAGTTTGATATTGAGCCTGACAGATATTGCCACCAACCTTACCGGAAGGTACTTACCGGAGGGTCGGACAGTCATATGGGTATATTTGCAGGGATGACCGGTTGCCGGTTGTATATTCCGGATTTACAGGAGCGGGTAAAAACGGAAAATGCTTCCGGGTTGGCTCTTGAAGCTTTGCGTACAGGTGATATAGCCCCGTTCGGAGGCCATCAGAATAGTGAAAAACTTACGCTGGCATTTCTTAATTATGCCTGCCAGATTGCGTTGAATTATAAGGATCCCGGATTGATGCGATTAGTATTGCATAAAGGTGATTTGAACGATAAATTGATTGCTCTGGGGGCTTCTAATATATTCAGCGAGGTACAGAAACATAAAGTAACGATGTCGTTTATTAAAATGTTTCATAACTGTATGATGGGAAAATCACCTTCCGGGTATAAACGTTATTTGTTACCATCTGCTTATAAACCTATTTTTGATGAAGTTTCCGGAATAGCACAGGTACATCAGAGTCCCGGAAACAGATTAGTAGAAGATTATTATGAAGCTGTTTTGCGGATTAATCAATATCTGAACGGTATTCTTTCCGGAAGAATTGAAGAGAAGATATATAAATCATTTCTTAAAGAAAAAGGAGATGAATCTTTCTCACTGGATGATTTTATCTCCGGTCTGGAATTGCCTGTAGATATCCGGCAATATATAGAAAGTAATGATTTGCACGGTATTAATGTGGCTAAATTATTGGATGGGCTTTCTTTCCCTTTTTTCTCCTCTTTATTCATCCTGGCTGCTCATTTTACCAGTGCAAAGGCGCTTTATAATACACGTCCTTTCCTGAAACACTTCTCTAAACAATTGGGACGATATGAACATCCGGAACGGATTTTATGGCTTACGGATACGTATGAAGATAAGAACGGTGTTTCGATGTTTTTACAGGAAATGCACCGCCAGGTAGAAAAGAGGAATTTACCGGTTGATATATTGGTATGTAGCCACACAATTCAGCCGGATAAACATTTGAAAGTTATTAAACCGGTAGGAGAGTTTTCTCTTCCTGCCTATCAGGAACAACCTTTTCATGTGCCCAATATGGTGGAGCTTCACAATTTGTTTCTGGAAGGCGAATATGACCGCATCGTATGTTCTACGGAAGGGTTTATGGGGATATGTAGTTTGTATCTGAAGCATGCCTACCAGGTGGAAGCAACGTTCTATATGCATACAGATTGGTTGATGTTTGCCCGCAAAGTGCTGGGAATAAAAGGACATAATCTGAGCCGGGTGCGCCGTTTCCTTCGATTTTTTTACCAGTCGTTTGACCGTGTACTGGTACTTAATTCTGACCACAAGAACTGGCTTACGGGAAGGCATATGAATCTGCAACCGGAACAGGTGTTTCAGACAGTTCACTGGGCAAATCCGGCATTTTATCCCCGTCCGGTAGATAAAACAAATGTATTCGGAGTTCCGGCAGATCGTCCGGTTTTACTATATGTAGGACGTATCAGTCATGAAAAAGGAGTGATGGAGTTGCCGGAATTATATCATTATCTGCAGGAAAAAGACGGTACCATAGAAATGGTAATTGTAGGGAAAGGGCCTGCACTAACCGAATTGCGTGAGGCTTTACCGGAAGCTATTTATATGGATTGGGTACCTCAGGATAAATTACCGGAAATTTATACATCGGCTGATTTACTGGTTTTACCTTCCCGTTTTGATACGTTCTGTAATGTGGTGCTGGAATCCCTGAGTTGTGGTTTACCTGTTGTTGCCTATAATTGTAAAGGTCCTAAAGATATACTTGTAGACGGAACGTGTGGTTTCTTAACAGATAGTAAACAGGAGATGGCTATAAAAACGGCTGAGTATATCCACATACAGAATAAAATATCCTATAGAGAAGCTGCTGTTCAACGTGCCAAACAATACAATGCCGGTACTATTATAGCCGGGTTGATGGAGTCGATAGGAATGACATATGAATAAATATAAACAAGGGGATACCTGGTGGCAACAGGCTATATTTTATCATATTTATCCTCAGAGTTATTATGATTCCAATGGTGATGGGATAGGAGATTTGCAGGGAATCCGGCAAAAACTATCTTATTTACAGGATTTGGGTGTGGATGCTATCTGGCTTTCGCCTGTTTTCCTTTCGCCTTTAATGGATGAAGGGTATGATATTGCTGATTATACTTCTATCCATCCCCGGTATGGAACGCTGGATGATTTTAAACAACTTCTGTATGAGGCCCATCAGATGAATATCCGGCTCATACTGGATTTGGTTTTGAACCATACCTCTGATATGCATCCATGGTTTATGGAGGCTCGTTCTTCTGTTGACCACCCCAGGCGTAACTGGTATTTATGGCATCCGGGTAGAAAAGGTAGGCGCCCAAATAACTGGATGACAAACTTTGGTGGTAGTGCATGGAAAAAAGATGAGGCAACCGGTGAATATTATCATCATTCTTTTTTTCCGGAACAACCAGACCTTAACTGGCGTAATCCGGAAGTTAAAAAAGCGATGTTTAATATAATCCGTTTCTGGATGACGCTGGGAGTGGATGGGTTCCGGCTGGATGTTGCCAATCTGCTTTTTAAACATTCCGATTATCCGGATAATCCAATCTGGGCACTGGTTGCTGACCGGAATGTATACAACCGGAATCAACCTGAAACCTATGAATTACTACGGGACTTCCGGGCTTTACTGAACCGGTTTCAGGGACGGATAGGAATTGGTGAAATATATGTTTCGCCTCCGGGAAATTCTTGTTTGGCCGCTTCTTTTACCGGAAACGGAGAAGATATGTTGCATATGGCTTTTGACTTTACATTGGTATTTACACGGTGGAGTGCAAATGCTTTTTATAAAGTTATCCGGCGTTATTATAAGGCACTTCCGGAAAAAGGTTGGCCTTGTTTTGTTTTTTCAAACCATGATCTGGGAAGAGGTGTCAATCATTATCTGTTCCCAGCCGGAAAAGAACAAAAAGCAAAA
>JAJBTP010000040.1 GCA_020860805.1 Tannerellaceae bacterium
AATTTACTGAGTAAATTTGGAATCATTACGCTGGTACTTGGAATTGGCTTGTTCGGTAAATCTGCTCTCGACCAGGATTGGGTGAATGAAACAGGACGTGTGGGGATTGGTTTACTTACCGGTGTGGCGATTATTTGTATGGCTCTTAAACTAAAAAACAGTATGATGTATTCTCGGCTATACTGGCCGGTGGGGCTTTGCTGTTTTTTATATAACGATTACACTGGCTTTCCGTGAATATGAATTATTACCTCAACCGCTGGCGTTTGGTTTGTTAATTCTTACGACAGTTGCCTGTGTTGTCTTATCTCTGTTTTATGACCGGAAAGAACTGGCACTGTTTGCTTTGTCGGGTGGTTTTATTGCGCCTTTTATGGTGAGTACCGGTAATGGGAATTACATCATTTTGTTCTGTTATATCCTGTTATTGAATAGTGGTATGCTCTGGCTTGTTTTCCGGAAGAACTGGGATATCATCGGACAGGTGGCTTTCGGGTGTACACAGCTGATAGTGTGGGGCTGGCTGCTCCATAGTTTTACGGATGAATTCGTAGGCGGGTTTGTCTTTTTATTGCTCTTCTTCATCCAGTTTCATACCCTGGCTCTTGCCGGCCATGTGGTAAGGAATACTAAAATGACGGTTGCACAAACTATCTTTATTTTATGTAATAACCTTTCTCTTTTTGGTGGGTGCCTATATGTATTCCGGCATTATCCGGTGGATTTAAACGGACTGCTTACTATCCTGCCGGCTCTTCTGAATGCTGTAGCTTTGGTTTTGGTATTCCGTAACAGGCGGACTGACCCGAGCCTGCTGTATCTGTTAATAGCCTGTATCCTGACTTTTATTACCCTGGCGGTTCCTATCCAGTTGAAAGGAAATGTTATCACGCTTTTCTGGAGTGCCGAAGTGGTTATCCTGTTGTTTCTGTGGCTGCGTTCAAAGAAAGCTTTATTCAGGGTTGCCATGTATAGTGTATTAGGGTTGGTAGTTGTTTCCTACCTGATGGATATTACAGGCGATTATGCTTTCTACTTTTGGTATTCCGACCCGGCTTTACCGGTTATCCTGAATAAATACTTTATTACGGGGGTGGGCTTATTGGCTGCTTTTTGTGTGGGTTATTATTTACTCAAAAGGCAACCCTGTGAGCAGGCAGATTGTAAAAGGGTGCTGCGTATTTTCTCTGCCGGCATTTTTAGTATGGCTTTTATCCTTCCTTTCAATGAAATCAACTACCAGCTGTGTATGCGACTGCCGGAAGATACCGGTGTTGCATTTGAATATATTGCTTTATGGAACTTTACGGCTGTCTATGCCGGTAGTATTCTATTCCTGAAAAGGAAGGCATTCCGGAAAAATTACCAGACCTATTTTGTTCTTCTCTTTGCTTTCGTTACTATCTATACTCTTTTTTATCTATGGGGCATCTTGCCTACGACCCGTTATGATATTTATCTGCTCCATTATTTACCAACTTCCTGGTTTTGGATTCATCTGATATCTTTACCGGCTATCGCTTATTTGTTTTATGTGATGGGGCGTATCTGTTTAAAGAAGAAAGAAACGGTTTATAACCGGTATCTGTTGGGATTGGTAATTCTGGCTGTCATTATAGGTACACTGGAAACAGAGAATCTGGTTATTATGGTAGCCGGTAATGCTGATAATTATGAGGATTTGCTGCATGCTGTTTCGACTTTTGGTTATCCTATTCTCTGGGGGATATTAGCCATGGGGTTGATGCTGGCCGGACTAAAGAAAAAGGATATCCGGTTAAGGAAAATTGCGTTGTTTTTCTTTGGTTTTATTATCTGCAAATTCTATTTGTATGATGTATGGCGTATGTCGCAGGGCGGACGTATCGTATCGTTTGTGGTGCTGGGACTTATCCTGCTGACTGTATCGTTCATGCAGGAGCGTATTAAAAAACTGATGAAGGAGGAATAAAGGGGTCAGAATATGAAATATTTAGTTTATCTATTTTGTTTTTTATCTCTGCCGGCTATGGCAGGAGAATGGAAGGTGTATACCTCACAGATTGAAGGGGTAACGGAGCCGGGGTATTATAATATTGAATTAACTCCGGAACTAATGGGGCTGATGGGCTGTTCTGATTTCCGGCATATCCGGATTTATGATAAAGAGAATAGGGAGGTGCCTTATTTTGTACGTTCGGATAAGGATAGTATGTACACTACTCTTTCTCCTCTGCCTTCTATCCCGTTTACCGTTACAGACAGCACAGACCGGCATACCTACATCCGCTTCTCCGGTTTATCCCGTTCGTATCTGTTTAACCGGGTTGATTTCTGTATCCGGCAGGTAGGCGATTATTACCGGGACTGTCACTATTTCCCGGAAGGATATACCTGTACGCTCTCTTCGCAATCCGACAACCTTTTTTATAGGGACGAGGCTGTTTTGCTGCTTCCAGATAGTTATTTCCGTATTCGCAACCTGGACAACCCTCCTTTACAAATTGAGGCTATCCGTTTTTATTGTTTAAACCGGTATGTGTGTGCATTCCTTATGGGGGGGAGAGCACTATACGCTTTCTATAGATGAAAGTCAACGGATACGTCCGCAATGCGACATTGAACATTTCCGGCACAAAATACCGGAGCCTCTTCCGGTGTTACAAGTATCCGTTCCGGAAATAACCGTCCATCAGGAAACAAGGGAGATAAGGAAGCTTCTATGGATAGAAAAACCGGCTGTACTATGGAGTATTATCTCTCTGATAGGGTTATTCCTTGCTGTGCTTTGCCGGAAAGTGATGAAACAGATGAATCCCTGACTATTCCGGCACGGATTGGAAAATCCGTACCGGCTGTTAGTAAGTTTAAAAGTTTACAGTGTCGGGATGCAACCCCGAACCACCGATATAGGATAAATGATTGATGGTTGCCATATCGTCTTCGCTTAAGGTGAAGTCATAGACGGCCATGTTCTGGCGGATTCGCTCGGGTGTTACGGATTTGGGTAACGGGAGTATTTCATTTTGTAAGCACCAGCGGATACATACCTGTGCCACTGATTTGCCGTATTTTCCGGCAATATACTCTAACTGGGCATTGTTCAGCACTTTACCGGAACCCAGCGGGCTCCAGGCTTCTACCAGGATTCCCATTTCTTTACAATAGGCTACTGTTTCGGGTTGCATATAGCCGGGATGGTATTCTATCTGGTTTACCATCGGCATTATTTCTGCACATTGGGACAGTTTATCCAGATGGTGGTCCATAAAATTACTTACGCCTATGGCTTTGGCACGTCCTTCTTTATAAATGGTTTCAAACGCCCGCCAGGTTTGTGCATTGAGTTCTTCTCCGGCTTCTCCCTGTGCCGGCCAGTGTATCAGGTACAGGTCTACATATTCCATATCCAGCCGTTTCAGGGATTCATCAAAGGCTATCAGGGTTGAATCATATCCCCGGTCACTGTTCCATAGCTTAGTCGTCACAAATATATCCTAACGTAATACGCCGCTTTCCCGGATACCCTCCCCTACTCCTTTTTCATTCCGGTAGACTGCGGCCGTATCAATATGGCGGTATCCATCCTGGATAGCATTTTTTACACTGTTACGTACTTCCTCTCCTTCCGGAATCTGCCAGGTTCCAAAGCCGATTGCAGGAATTTGCAATCCATTTCTTAAACTGTACTCTTTCATAATTTCATTTGTTTATTTATATAACAAGAAAGGGATTGAAAAGGTGGTAATGTATTCATTTATAATTATTCTTATTTTTTTTCCTTTCACCTTTATTAAGTGTTAACGGCGAAATTAATC
>JAJBTP010000537.1 GCA_020860805.1 Tannerellaceae bacterium
ACAATACCCCGTCCATCCGGCTCGACTCAGAAGGTGAAGTCACATGTAGAGGTAGTTCCGGATTTACCGTTTATGTGGATGGGAAGCCCAGCGTGTTTTCCGGAACTCAGACCCTGGAACAGATACCTTCTTCACACATTGAAAATATAGAGGTGATAACTACTCCTTCTGCACGGCATGATTCGGAAGGTGATGTAGGAATTATTAATATCATTACCAAAAAAAATGCTCAGAAAGGATTGAGTGGTATGGTCAATCTGAATGGTAGTACATTTTTGTCACGGGGTGCTGATTTTCTGGTAACACAACAGAATAATACCTCCCGGTGGTTTATAGGAGGAAGCTGGAGTGACCGGTTGCGTGAAAGTAATTTTAATCAACAGAAAACGACAGTAATAGGTAATACAACGACAACGTCTGCATCGGATGGACCCCGTAAAAGTAATAACTTTAATTATTCTTTAAAAACCGGTTGGTTGTATAATTTGCCTTCCACTTCTTTTAGTGCGGAAATAGAAGGTGGATATGGAGGGCGTACCCGGAATGGTGTCCTGGATTACACGGAACAACGTACAATAGAAGGGGTTACATCGGATAAAGAATACTATGACAGTAAAGATGATTATGATTTGCATGAGACCTACTTTCAGGGAACTGTAGCCTCCCGGCGTACATTTAATGACAAAGGACATGAAATATCTGCCAGCTTTTATTTAAAGTATGGTGGAAATGCGTTAGAATATTTCGAAAGTGAATTATATGATAAACATGGCGTTTTACAACAGGGACATAAAGCCTGGGAAGATGAACACCGCTGGACAGTAAGAGGAAATCTGGATTATATTTACCCTTACCGCACCGGAGGGAGATTGGAAGCCGGTTATCAATATTTTTCTTATCTGGAGGATGGTGACTATAGTATGCAGTTTTATAATCCGGAGAGTAAAGAGTTCTATTGGCGGGATGATATTTATAATACTTTTTACTTCCAGCATGGTATTAACTCATTATATGCTATTATTGCGGAAAGTTATAAAGATCTTGATTTGCAGGTAGGGGTGGTGCTGAGCATACACACCGGGTATTAAGAAGTTCCAAAGAATGGGCAAACCGGAAATTCAACCGTATGGAGTTTTTCCCATCGGTACATGCCGGGTATAATTTTCCCGGACAGCATATGGTGTAGTTTGCTTATTCAAGGCGTACAACCCGCCCGGAATTGTTTTTCATGGAACCCTATATTACTTACCGGGATTTTTATTCAGCAGAAATTGGAAACCCGGATATACGTCCGGAATATATCAACTCTTTTGAATTTAACTATAAAAAGAATATAGACGACCATTCTGTTTCTGCTACTCTTTTCCACCGGAGCCGCAAAGATAAGATTGAACGTTTACGTGTACCTTTTGAAGCTGGTGTAACGCTGGACTCTATGGCGAATGTGGGACATGATTACGCAACCGGACTTGAATTAAGTGTTCAGATACAACCTGTTCGTATATGGCATATTAACCTGAATGGAAATATTTATCATTATAAGGTAGAGAATGAATTCAAGTTGGGAGAGGGTGACGAAAAAAGTACCAATTATGATATTACCTGGAATAATGGGTTTGACATAGGGAAATTCACCCGTATCCAGTTGGATGGGAATTTTGTAGGTCCTTCTGTTACGACTCAGGGACGCACAGATTCTTTCTGGTATGTGAATCTGGCAATACGCCAACAACTCCTGAAGCGAAAACTCACGGGCACACTGGCTTTCCGCGATGTGTTTAACTCAGCCCGGTATAAAAGTGATATTAATACGGCAGACTTGCGTTCGATCACCCGGATACGTCCGAAGTATCCCCTTGTAATGTTATCTTTAAGTTATACCTTTAATAACTACAAAACAAAAACTGCCCGTAGCCGTGAAAATCACGACTTATTTGAAGGAACAAATCACTGAGATAATCTTATTTTATCCTGAACGTATGGCTCAAAAGGGTAGCCACCCAATTCTTTTACAATCGGGTCTTCATGGTTGAGGGATAAACCGGTTTGTTCAGAAGCTGCCCGGCATCCGGCTTTACAATTTCTGAGTTTTTCGCATGACCGGCAAAAGGGAATGTTGAGCTGGCTCCAGTCATTGATATAGTCGGATGAAAATATGTGACTAAGGGACTCTTTGTATATATTCCCGGCATTTACCGGAGAATGGTTACACAAACGAAGATTACCTTCCAGATCAAATGTTAGGGGGCGTTGGTACTGATTGTCAGAACAACTGCCAAACCGGATAGCCGGATAATCAGTTGGGTTTAAAATGCAATGTGGAGTACATACATCAGATACCACCCGTAGCTGTTTGATTTCTGCAACTTCGATAGCTGTATGAAATGCTTTCCGTAGAGACTGTATATCTGCAGACAAACGACGTGCCTGATTCAGACCTTCTCCGCCGATATTATACCGGTTAACCATGGCTACCTGAATTCCTTTGTTTTGAAAAAACTGCAACGTATCTTTTATATCCTGATGATTGAAAGAGGTAATCACTGTTACCGGAACAACCGTGATACCGGCGTGTAACATTTTATCCATCCGGTTTACAACTTTTTCCCATGAACCTGGTATACCGGTAATCCGGTCATGTACTTCCGGATATACGGAGTGAATAGAGAATTCCATCATATTAATCTGCATACGGATTAAATCATCATATATCTTTTCCGGTCCATATCCATTACTAATGATGGTTACTTTTTTATGATGAATTTTTGCATGTAATACCAGTTCGGAAAAACGTTCACTAATCGTTGGCTCTCCTCCGGTAAATGTAAAATGTTGCAGTGTTGTATGCTTTATCAGATGGTCTATCAGCCGGAAAGCCTTTTGATAAGAATTCTGGAAACGTTCTTCTGCATTTTCAATTTTCCACCAGTTATAGCAATGGCGGCATTTCAGGTTACACTGGGAAGTCACCTCAATAATTGCCCGGGGTAAATATTCTTTGATACTTGTATTATTTTTCATTCTTCGGACTCTTTCTCTTCTGGTAGTTTAAATTTTACCGGAACCGTATATTGTACTTTAACGGCTTTTCCTCTTTGGATACCCGGTTTCCAGGTGGGCATACTTTCGATAATCCGCAGCGCTTCTTCATCTAAGTCGGAATCGATACTTCTAACGACTTTTATATCGTACAGTCCTCCTTCTTCATCAATGATAAACTGACATACTACGCGGCCTTCTACTCCATTTCTGATAGCATTTTCCGGATAAACCAGATTCTCCTGAATATATTTCATCATAGCCATATCTCCTCCAGGAAATTGTGGCATTTCTTCTACTGCAACATAATATTCCGGTTCTTCATTCAATTCGTCAGGTTTATCCTCTTCAGGGAGAGGATAAACGGGATCATAACAGGTTATTATAGGACCTTCATCTATTAAATAGCAGTCTACCAATTCGATGATTATAGGTGGTGGAGGAGGTGGAATACTATCTGTATCGATTTCCGGTGGGTTAATAGTTGGATCATAAGAGGTAGAATCAACATTTTCAACCGGTTTATTTTCCGGAATAGCAGAAAGGGTGGTTTCCGTTGGATTGTTTGTTTTTACCTGGCAACTACCGCTAATAAGTAATAATCCTATACCACAGGCAATCTTGTATTTGTTAATCCACCGGTTATTCCAGTACAGGGAAATTCCGGATAATAACCGGTACACGAAACTACAATACTTCTTTTTCATTTTGTTTATCCGCATTGTTTATTATAGAAGATGTTATTCAGATAATTAT
>JAJBTP010000457.1 GCA_020860805.1 Tannerellaceae bacterium
TAGATAGCCTGACCAAAAGTTTTGGCGATCTTTTACTTTTTAATGAAATCTCATTCGGAATAGCACAGGGACAAAAAATAGGACTAATTGCAAAAAATGGTGTAGGAAAAACAACATTATTGAATATTATATCCGGAAAGGAAGATTATGATAGTGGTTCAGTTATTTTTCGGAACGGATTATGCGTGGGCTATTTGGAACAAAATCCCGTTTATCCTGCAGATTTAACTGTTTTACAAGCCTGTTTTTACTCTAAAAATGAGACGGTTCAGCTACTTGCAGAATATGAAAATGCTATTTCAACAAATGATACTGTCGCACTGGAAGATATTCTTAACAGAATGGATAATCTAAAAGCATGGGACTATGAACAAAGAGCCAAACAGATTTTATCCCAACTAAAAATCACTGATTTTGAACAAAAAATAGCACAACTATCAGGTGGGCAATTAAAACGGGTTGCCTTAGCAAATGTTCTCATTACAGAACCTGAACTCATTATCCTGGATGAACCTACCAATCATCTGGATCTGGAAATGACGGAATGGTTAGAGAATTATTTAAACAGACAAAATATCAGCCTTTTAATGGTTACGCATGACAGATACTTTTTAGATAAAGTTTGTAATGAAATCATCGAAATTGACCGGCAACAGATATTTCAATATAATGGAAATTACAGTTATTATTTGGAAAAAAGACAGGAACGAATAGATACTCTTAATACTGAAGCTGAGCGTGCTGGTAATTTATTCAAAAAAGAATTGGAATGGATGCGTCGTCAGCCACAGGCCAGGGGAACAAAAGCTAAATATAGAATTGATGCCTTTCATCAGCTCGAAAAAAAGGTAAAACAACCCAAAGACACAGGAACGATTAATCTGGATGTTAAATCAACTTACATAGGTTCAAAAATTTTTGAAGCAGAGCATGTTTCTAAACGTTTTGGAGAGGTTCTAATTGTAGAAGATTTTAATTATATCTTCACCCGTTACGAAAAATTGGGAATAGTAGGTAATAATGGAACCGGAAAATCTACATTTATTAAAATGCTTATGGGTGAAGTAACTCCCGATAGGGGTCATTTTGATATAGGTGAAACAGTTCGTTTCGGATATTATAGCCAAGATGGACTACAATTTGACGAACAAATGAAAGTTATTGATGTAGTACAGGATATTGCCGAATTTGTAGACCTAGGAGATGGGAAAAAGATGGGTGTTTCTCAACTCCTGAATTATTTCCTTTTCACACCGGAAAAACAACATAATTATGTATATAAATTAAGTGGTGGCGAAAAAAGAAGATTGTATTTATGTACTGTGTTGATGAGAAGTCCTAATTTTTTAGTATTAGACGAACCTACCAATGATCTGGATATTGTAACATTAAATGTATTAGAAGAATATCTACGTAATTTTAAAGGTTGTGTGATTGTTATTTCTCATGATCGATATTTTATGGACAAAGTTGTAGATCATCTTCTGGTTTTCCGGGGAAATGCTGATATTAAAGATTTTCCGGGTAATTACACTCAATACAGAGAATGGAAAGATATTCAGGATCGTCAGGATAAAGAAACTGAAGTTGCCCAAATTAAATCTGTTCAAAAAATCCAGAAGAGAACTAATACTGAGTCCAAAAAGAAGCTTTCATTTAAATAAAAGAAGGAATTTTAAAGTTTAGAAATAGAACTATCTGTTTTAGAAAAAGAAAAAAAGGAATTAGAAATTCAAATGAGTAGTGGTTTACTCAATAATGAGGAATTAATTACCGGTGGTGAACGGATGGCTCAACTTATAGAAGAAATTGACGAAAAAACTATGCGTTGGCTAGAATTAAGCGAATTTATATGAGATGATATCTACAGGAACAGAAGCTAAACCTATTTTATGGAATGCTAATTTCATTCAATGTTGTATATCTTACTTCTTTATGAGTTTTGCGTTCTATATGCTCATGCCTATCATACCACTTTATTTAACCGAAGAGTTAATAATTGAGCCATCAAAAGTTGGATTAGTAATTTCCAGCTATACTGTAGGACTACTTTGTGTACGTCCTTTCTCAGGATATTTAGTTGATAACTTTACACGTAAACATCTTTATTTATTTGCTTTTTGCTTATATACTTTGCTCTTTTTTGGTTATTATTTTGCAAATACAGTTACTACAATTATGTTAGTCCGTTTCATTCAGGGAGGATGCATGGGGCTTACTTCTGTTGCCGGTAATACAATAATCATAGATGTTATTCCTTCTCAACGTCGAGGTGAAGGAATGGGATTTTACGGAGTAACTCTGAATCTATCCATGTCATTAGCACCCATTGTAGCTATCTGGATATATGAAACTTATTATTTTACATCTCTAATCAGTGGGTGTTTAATAACTGCATGTATTGGTTTCAGTAGTGTATTCCTCCTTCATTACACTAAACCAAAAACAGTAAAACAAGTAAAATTATCTCTGGATCGTTTTATTTTATTAAAAGCTCTGCCCTCCGCTCTTTCCTATATATTAAGTGCTATTCCATACGGTATGATCGTATCCTTTGTTGTTTTATATGGAAAAGAAATAAACATTAGTCATCCCGGATATTTTTTTATTTTCATGGCATTAGGAGTTGCTGTATCAAGAATAATATCAGGAAAGTTAATTGATACCGGCAAAGTACACTCCGTATGTATATGCTCTCTTATTTGTCTTACAGCTTCCTTTCTTTTGTTTTCCGTTGTACATGAACAGATTATATTTTTTATTTGTGCAGGATTAATTGGTATAGGATTTGGCATTAGTATTCCTGCATACCAATACGTATTTGTAAATGTCGCTTCTCCGGAACGAAGAGGTGCTGCTACTTCCACCTATCTGACATCTTTTGATATAGGAGTAGGTTCCGGTACATTAATTGCAGGTTTTATTGCATCCTACTTTACTTTATCAGTAGCATTCTTAGTAGGTTCCTGTTTTTGCCTATTTTCCCTACTGGTATATTTATTTCTGTCAAAACCTTATTATGAAAGATATAAATTAACTACTTAATCCCTTCTCAAAGAGACCACTCTATATGTATATAGATTATCACTTTATTACAAAAAACGACCTAATCTTAACAAAAAGAAGCCATTTTCATTACCATAAAATTAAAATACACACATTTAAGTATTATTAACCCTGCCAAACAAATATGTTATAAAACATATTTATATATTTGTATACGATTTAAATCAAAAGATTGTTTAGTAACTGCAATTGTAGTTAATATTTAGGTTTTAGGTTATTCATTTTAAAAGAATTAGTCATTATGAAAAGTTTAGGTTTGACTATTATCGCCCTTTTAGTATGTACTACTATTGGTTTTGCACAGGGCAAAGAAGAGAGATTCACAAAACTGCCGTTTGCTGTTAATACTGAAAAATTAAGCAAATATCTGGATTTAAATCCTGCACAGGCTGCAGAAGTTGCACATATTAACGAGTTTTTTATTGAACAACAAAAAGCAGGCATGCGGGCAAGTTCTAAAAAGCAATACAAACGGATGCAATATGCAGTTTGTAGTAATTTAAAATTGATGAAAGAAACACTTTCGACTGAACAATACCGTAAATACATTGTATTGTTGAATGTTACAAATAACAACAACGAACGTAAAGTGTTTATTGATGCACTACCGGATACATATCTGGCTTCTAATTAAGAAAAAGAAACAATCCGAATTAAATCGAATTAATTAGAATTAAGAGGCTATCTCAAAATGAGAGTGCCTCTTTTTATTTTTATTTCCTAAAC
>JAJBTP010000530.1 GCA_020860805.1 Tannerellaceae bacterium
CTGCCTAACGATAAACTTATCCTTTTTGGTTCACGTGCCAGAAATGATGCCAAAGAAGATTCCGATTGGGATTTACTTATTATCCTTAATAAAGCCCAGCGGGATTTTAATGACCTATTATATTATAAAACTCCTTTTATAGATTTGGGTTGGGATTTGAATGAACATTTCAGTACCCAGATATATACCAGTGGTGAGTGGGAAAGAAGCAAGCCTTCTCTCTTTTACAAAAATGTACAAAACGAAGGAATCGAAATCGTATGACACTGACAGCAGGAGAAAGACAGGCGATAGTAAATAGCCGGGTAGACAAATCCCATCAGGCGCTCTACGATGCGGAGAAAAATGCAGAAATGGAATTATGGAATACGGCGGCTAACAGGTTATATTATGCAGCCTATTACATCGCCAGTGCTTTACTGATAAAAAACGGCTATACAGCACAAACCCATTCGGGAGTAATCAGCTTAATCGGGCAACATTTTGTAAAGACAGGGCGTATCCCCAGAGAAGCAGGCCGTTCTTATAATCTGTTATTTGATTTACGGCAAGCCGGAGACTACGATGACTGGCGTATTATGGAAGAGAAAGATATACTTCCGATGCTCGAACTATGTAAAAACTTTATTCAAACAATAGAAGATATTCTAAAAGAGTAATTTTCCCCTCCGTTACCAGAAAAAAAGACACTCCGAAAACATGCCGCCAGTCTGCGGGAACCTGTCGGAGAGTTCCGAACGCATCCCGCAGGCTCGCTGGAAGAAAAAAAGACCTCCGACTGGATGCCGCAAACTCGCGGGAGCCTTTCGGAGACCTCCGAAAGCATTTTTCCGGCTCGCTGAAGCAATCAAAGACCTCCGACAGCTTCCCGCAAAGCAGATTTGTATTTTCGGAGATGTTTTTTTAGTTATCCACTTTCTTATTCGTTTTTCTCCTTTCTTCTTTTCATTAATTTATCCATATCTTCTGATATTTTCTGCTCTGTTATTTGCGCATATCCTTGTGTGGTAGAAATATTTGCATGTCCCATCATTTTGGCGATGCTTTCAATGGCAAAGTCCTGCTGAAAGCGCCAGAGTACCAAACGTGTGCCGGGACTGGTGGTAGGACAGGTTCTCTTTCAAACCCAGCGTAGCACCTATCTGATTGATATCGTACCAAATCCTATCCCGAGAAGGAAGAGGAAATACCGGCTGGCTGTCGTCTGTTAGATTATAGAGTGAAAGTATCTCTTCTGCTACCGGGTGTAAAGGTATAAAGGCTTCTACATTTGTTTTTACACGTTGTTTACGGATATAAAGTTTTCCTTCGGAGGTTTTTCCGATATGATGTGGATAGAGCCTGTGTATATCTACATAGGCAAGTCCGGTGAGCGATGAAAAGATAAAAGCCCTGCGAACCAGTTCCAACCGTGGTTCACTCATCGGAGTTTCTAACATTTTCTTTAACTCTTCCCGGCTAATGTAGCGATGCTTTGCTGGCTCTTTCTTTTCGTATTTTACCTCTTCCAGCGGATTACTTCTTAGGATTTCCTCGTCAATGGAAATGTAGATAAGGCGGTTAAGCCAGGTAATACATTTATTAATATAGCCTGCTTTACGCTGGGCGGTAGATTTCATAAAGGTTTTAAACGACTCCCCGAACTCTTCGGTAATATCTGTAAAAAGTATATCCTCCATACCCCGGGATTGAAGGAACTGCTGAAGGTTCAGTTGCGAGATTTTAGACTGGCGGTAAGTTGTAGTAGAATTGATTTCTATGGAACGTACCCTAAGGCGTTCTATCTCTACCTTTCCTGCCTGTAAAAGATAGGTTGGCACAGAGTTTATCCCTATAATGGTATTTTTAAGTAACTCGCTACTGATAACCCCCCTGCTCTTTTAAGATATGCTCGTAGGTGTTTTCAATACGTCTACGAAACTGCGAAAGGCGATTGTTCTCTCTTACTATTTTTATTTCGCCTTTCTTTGCATTCCAGTCCTCTGGTTTAACATAGATGCCTGTTGCAAGGACAGAGGTTTTGCCGTCGATACTAATCCGGCACATAACGGCTGTGGTACCGTCGGCTTTTACTTTACTGCGGTTGATATAGAATAATAGTTTGAATGTACTACGCATGATAATCTGTTTGAATTGTTTTTGGTAACTATTAAAGAATTAATTTAAAATCTTTCGTTCCTTCTATTAGCTTGTCCATGTCCTCGAAAAGTTTTTTCGGAGTAACACGGGCATAGATTTGAGTCGTTTTAATATTGCCGTGTCCCAGCATCCGGCTAATGGTTTCTATCGGTACACCCTCTTCAAGCGTAATTAGGCTTGCAAACGAGTGGCGCCCTGAATGATACGTAACTTTTTCTTTTATACCTGCCATCATCCGGATGCCTCTCATATTGGCTTTGACCATCTCAGCCGATTGCATGGGAAAGAGAGTATCCCGGTTTGCATCTTTGTATTTTTCAATCAGGGCGATAGCTTCAGGTAATAATTTGACACGTGCCTGATAGTCGGTTTTTTCCGGCGGTATTTAAGCCATAGGTGGCCTTCTTCATCTCTAAAGAGATTTTCTTTTGTAATACGTACCACATCTGCGTAAGCGGTTCCCGTATAGCAGGCAAAAAGAAATAAATCCCTTGTAAAAAGATGCGAAGGACGGTTTAAAGGAATATCCAAATCCCGTATTTTCTCAAAGTTTTCCCGGCTTAATGCTTTGGGGGGTGGTTTCTTTTGATTTGGGTAGTTTGTAATGGGCAAAATAAAGCTTTTCCGAAAGTCCTTCTTTAAAAGCAATCTTACAGATTTTCTTTAGAATAGCCAGATAATGACGAACGGTTTTCATAGAATACCCCAGCTCTGTCAAAACAAACTCCTGATACTCCCGGATAAACTGCTCGTTTAACTGCCCGAAAGCAATATCTTTCGTTCTGAACTTCTTTTTAATGAATTTCGCCAGCGAACGGTGCGTATATACATACGTACCGAGCGTAGTTTTGGCACAGTCTATTCCGATACGGGCTCTTAATCCCTCCATGTGCCTATCCAAAAGAGAAAGCAGCGTAACCTGCCCGTCCATGCTACCCTGATATAAAACCTTAACCGCTTCGGCATCAAACGGCTTTTTACGCTCCACAAGACTATCAAATGCCGAGTGAACCGCTAAGAGTACCTTTTCGATTTTCCGGTTGATTTCAACCGCTTCCCGGCTTTTCCCATCGAGCCTACTCTCCCGGGGATTCCAAAGCGAGGGAGTACAGGAGAGTTTACTACTGAACTGCGCCATGGATTGGTTTACAGTAATTCGTCCCATAATGGGAGCCTTACCGGATTTATCCGGACTACTCTTTTTAAGGTAGAGAAGAACCTTGAATTTTTCAACTTTCATACGCTTTTAATTTTTAAGGGTAAAGTTACCCGTTCTAAAAGCGCTCTTTGTTATGCAAAACATTGTAAATCAGAACAAAAGAAACAGCATCACACCGGTTGTATCTGCCTTCGGTTACCTGTTTTTACTTCGGTAACCACCCGGCTAACGGTTTGGTAACTGAAATACTGCCCTATTTTACCCATTTCTACTTTTTACCCAACCCGCAAACCAAAGAAAATAAGCTCATTTTAAACCTGTTAGGTTGGTGTTGCCCTGTTTTGTTTTTGCTTGCTTTTTAGTCATTTACTCACGTAGCCCGGCACACAGCAGCTACCTCGGTTTTTTTGGCGAACAAAGTTACAATGGAAAACGTGGCTAAAATGCTCGGGCACTCCTCTACCCGTATGACACAACATTATGCACGGG
>JAJBTP010000415.1 GCA_020860805.1 Tannerellaceae bacterium
CTACAAATAAGATTCCTTTTTATTTTTGCGGCGTTGTATTGACAATCATTTAAAATTTCAGGAGGACTTTTTTATGACAATACGAATGACAAACTCTTTAAATCTATTATTTTTACTTTTAGTGGGGTTCCTTCCTCTAAAAACCCACGCCGGAGAAAATCAAAAGAGCGTGATTTTGTATACTCCCTACACTAAAATTTCCGTACCACCGGGAGAATCAATTAATTATAGTATTGAGGTCATCAATAATGGTGACGAAGTGATTAACCCCTCTATTTCAGTCAAAGGGATACCTCGTGGCTGGGATTACACACTCAAATCAGGAGGCTGGAGTATTAGCTAGCTGGCAGTTTTGCCTGACGAAAAGAAAAGTGTATCCCTCAAAGTCGAAGTTCCAATGAAAGTAAACAAAGGAACTTACCGGTTTACCGTACAGGCAGATGAACTGGGAGAATTACCTTTGACTATTGTTGTTTCCGAACAGGGCACCTATCAAACTGAATTTACAACTACCCAGCCTAACATGGAAGGTAACTCCAAATCGAACTTCACTTTCAATACAACCTTGAAAAACCGGACAGCCGAACAACAACTCTATGCTTTAAAAGCAACTGCTCCACGCGGCTGGAATGTTATTTTCAAACCTAATTATAAACAGGCAACTTCTGCACAGGTAGAGCCGAATGCAACAGAAAACATATCTATTGAAATTACTCCCCCACCCAGTATAGAAGCCGGTAGTTATAAAATTCCGGTCGAAGCAACTACCAGTACAACCTCTGCACAGTTAGAACTGGAAGTGGTGATTACCGGTAACTATCAGATAAATCTGACTACCCCCAGAGGTTTGCTCAGTACAGATATTACAGCCGGAGATACAAAACGGATTGATGTAGTTATAAAAAACACAGGTTCGGCCGAGTTAAAAGACATCCAGTTATCATCCGGTAAACCGGCAGATTGGGAAGTCTCTTTTGAACCAGCTACCATAGAAAAACTATCTGTAGGCAGCACGGTACAGGCTACAGCTATTATCCGGGCTTCCAAAAAAGCATTACCCGGTGATTATATGCTTCGTATGGAATCCAAAACCCCGGAAGTAAATGCGACAGCCGAGTTCCGTATCACAGTGAAAACACCGTTAATATATGGCTGGTTAGGTATCCTCATCATTGCAGGAGTTCTGGGAGGTGTATTTTATCTTTTTCGCAAATACGGAAGGAGGTAAGGCATGTTACAAGCAGTTATTGAACTCACCGGATTAACCAAGCAATACGGTGATTTTACAGCTGTTGACTCCTTAAGCCTCACTATCCGGAAAGGAGAAATTTTTGGCCTGTTAGGACCTAACGGAGCAGGAAAATCCACAACTATCCTGATGATGTTAGGTTTAACCGAACCCACTTCAGGAAGTGTACACGTGTGTGGAGTTAATTCAACGACCCATCCGATTGAGGTAAAACGCAAAGTGGGTTATTTACCGGAAGATGTAGGGTTTTACGAGGAGATGACAGGCGTTGAAAACCTGATCTATACCGCCCGGCTAAATGGTATCCCCACACAGGAAGCATCAGCCAAAGCCCTGCTGTTAATGGAGAGAGTCGGATTAGGAGATCAATTGAAAAAGAAAACAGGCAAATACTCCCGGGGAATGCGTCAAAGATTAGGGTTGGCAGATGTGTTAATCAAACGACCCGAAGTCATCATTCTGGATGAACCGACTTCCGGTATTGACCCGGCGGGTGTACGCGAATTCATTGATCTTATCCGGAGACTAAGCCGGGAAGAAGGGTTGACTGTATTATTTTCTTCTCATCACCTGGATCAGGTACAACAGGTTTGCGACCGGATCGGAATTTTTAACCAGGGTAGGTTACTGGTTGATATTGATATGGAAAACATCAGTCGTGAAGGTAAAAACCTGGAAGACATATATAACCAATATTTTAAAGAAGGAGGATACTCATATAAATAGTTTAACACATCCTTTTTGGGTTATAGTAGGTAAAGAAGTAGCAGACCATATCCGCAGCTGGCGGTTTATTATACTGCTCACCATCATAGGTCTTACCTGTATGGGTTCCTTATATACCGCACTTACAAATATCCAGGCAGCTATAAAACCCAATGATCCGGATAGTGCTTTTTTATTCCTGAAGTTATTTACAGTATCAGACGGAACGTTGCCTTCTTTCACGGTATTTATTACTTTCCTGGGACCTCTGCCGGGAATTACCTTAGGATTTGATGCGATTAACTCGGAACAGAATAAAGGTACGTTAAGCCGGATATTATCCCAACCTATTCACCGGGACTATTTATTGAATGCTAAATTTACCGGTGCTTTACTGGTTATTGCGCTGTTACTCTTTTCTTTGGGATTTTTAGTAATGGGATTCGGATTAATAGCCATAGGGATTCCCCCTACTGCAGAAGAGTTTATGAGAATTATCCTTTATCTGACCGTAGGTGTTTTTTATGTGGGCTTCTGGCTAAATCTTTCCATCTTTTTCTCTCTTAAGTTCAGACAGGCTGCCACATCTGCCTTAGCTGCTGTAGCTGTTTGGCTGTTTTTCAGTGTTTTTTATAACATGATTATTAATTTGATTGGAAAAGCCCTCCAGCCTTCGGCTATGGCTTCCACTCACCAGATTATCAGTTACCAAAAGTTTATGCTGAATCTATTACAGTTTGCTCCCAGCGAATTATTCAACCAGGCAACGACTACTCTCTTAATCCCTTCCGTACGTAGTCTGGGACCTCTAACTATGGAACAGGTACAGGGTACTATTCCCAGTCCGTTACCACTCACACAGAGTGTGTTGGTTGTTTGGCCACAGATAACGGGGCTGATTGCTGCAACGGTCATTTGTTTTGCCTTATCCTATCTTGTTTTTATGCGTAGAGAAGTTCGTTCCAGATAAATTTCTTGTATATTTGTTTTATTAATTCTAACCATACAAAACACGAAAGTATGTTAAGCAAAAAAATGGAAGAGGCATTAAATGCCCAAATCAACGCCGAGATGTGGTCTGCGTATCTTTACCTCTCAATGTCTGCAGATTTTGCTTCATCCGGTAAACCCGGATTTGCTAACTGGATGAATATTCAGTTCCAGGAAGAACAGGAACATGCATTAAAGTTCCTGAACTATGTAATTTCACGGGGTGGGAAACCTGTGTTGAAACCAATCGAAGCGGTTAAAACTAGTTGGTCTTCACCCCTGGAAGCCTTTGAAGATACGTTACACCATGAGCAAAAAGTAACCAGTCTTATTAATGAGCTGTATGCATTGGCCACAGAAGAGAAAGACTATGCAACTCAATCCATGCTGAAATGGTTTATTGATGAACAGGTGGAAGAAGAAGAGACTGCACAGGGAATCATAGACGCACTACGTATGATTAGTGATAACGGTTTTGGGCTTTACACGCTGGATAAAGAATTAGCAGCCAGAGTTTATACACCCTCAACACAGGAATAAAAGAGAACGTTCATTAATCAGCGTCGGCATACCCTGCCATCCCATTGGCACAGTTATGCCATCATTATTGACACACTACTGCCATGCTGATGGCACAGTAGTGCCAACGTATTGGCATAATCAGGCGATTAGGATGAGAAACGAATAGGATGGCAGAATTACACACTATACATGAAGGCCGGAAACAACTCCTGGGAAGTTTCCGGCTTTTTTACTCCTTTGCTTTATATATACTTCACTCTTTTTCAAAAGAATTTAACCCTGATTGGTAAACAAAAGGGTTCCTGTAGAT
>JAJBTP010000377.1 GCA_020860805.1 Tannerellaceae bacterium
ATTTTATACCTATCCATATCATACTTACATTCTCTTATATAGCAGTTAAAAAAATCAAAAGGATAACATGTCGTTTTCCTCGGTTGTAAACTATTGTGCCAGCGTATTGGCACTGAAATGTCATCCGGTTGGCATTCGTATGCCATTATGTTGACACCATAGTGCCAGCCCGTTGGCACTGTTCTTCCCATTCCATGGCAGTATTACTTTCCCGAGCCTTTTTATGCAAGCTGATGGTATCTTCTTAAATAAGGTAATATACCTTTTCTGTTTTAATACGAAAACCTTTAATTTTAACATTTGTAGGGAAGAAACTACGCTTTGGGCATTTTCTTTAGATTTTCTTATATATCCGAAAATATTCTTTAGCATTTTAACACTTGACAGTCTGAAAAAGGGTCGTATCTTTGTACTGTGGTTTTTTCATAATAGTATTAGATTTAAGGTTAACAAAGTTTGATTAGGGGTTGTCGGGATGACAGCCTTTAATTGTTTTATAAGGTTTGTGCATTCCCAGATGGGATGCACTTTTTTTATTCTTTTATCGGTTTTTTCCGTATTTTGTCGGGAAATAGGATGTAATCATCGTTTTGCTGTTGTAGTATTGTATAGAGCCGGATACCTTTACCGAAAATTTAAATACAAAGAACTATGAGTGATATGAATAATCTAAAAACTTCCTGGCACCATAAACTGGACGCAGTCGCGACAGCATTTGTTTTCATTGCAATCGGTATTCCATTAATTGCCCGTAACATAGGTATAATAGATTATTCGGTATTTAATTTTCTGGTATCCTGGAAGATGTTACTAATAGTAATAGGTATTGTGCAATTGATGAAACAGAAACTGGTTGCAGGAGCAATTCTTTTAACCATTGGATTTTACTTTATTGTACCGGCTTTTCCCTGGTGGCCGGGGCGTGCTATTATTACCTTCTGGCCAGTTGTTTTTATAGGTACAGGGTTAATTACATTATTCGGTAAAAAGAATAATAATCCATTCAGAAAAAAATGGAAAAAAGGAGAGAGTAAAAGTATAAGTCAATCGGAAGATGGCTTTGTAACGGCAGAAGTTACTTTTGGTTCTACTCACCAGATTGTATTATTTGACCCTGTATTTAAGGGAGCTTATCTCTGTGCTTCATTTGCTAAAGTAACGTTGGATTTAAGAAAAACCCGTTTGGAACAACCGGAAACAATTATAGAGGTCGAATGTTCTTTCGGAGGAATAGAATTATTAGTCCCATCCGACTGGAATGTTATTATTGAAGCAGAAAGTGCTTTCAGTGGTTATCAGGATAAACGTTATAAAGAGCATGATGTGCCGGATGCTGAGCATAAATTAATTATACGGGGCGAGTTGGCATTTAGCGGACTGGAGATAAAAGATTAGTATGCACCATCCTTTTTTACAATCTATATACCATCGACTGACGGGTATTGCGCTGGCTTTGCTCATGTATTTGGCGGCGGTTTATCTTCTCGTGTACTATCAGCAGTATCCGGTAGGTAGTGCTTGTATAGAGGGAGGATTTATAGTTTTTATTTGGAGTGTTGCGCTTTATTATAGTTGGTATATTTCTCTTTATGCAAAGATAGGGGTAGGGAAAGTAGTTGTTGGTCTTTTTTGCAAGGGGTAATTTTGTTTTTATTGTATGTATTTTCTGTCTCTTCCGGCTTATCACAGGAAGAAATTTTTATACAGCGTATCCCTTTTCTTTTCCTGTTTGGAGGATTGATATGGATTATAGGGATGCAATGGTTTGCAACTCAGGAAAACCAACCCATAGAAAAGGAATTGATGGACATGCAGTCCTTACCGGCCGGACAGGAGGAAAAGATGGAAACTATTCAGACACTTTCTGTAAAGAGTGGCTCCCGTATTCATATTATTCCGGTAGAAGAAATTTATTATATACAGGCTTGTGGGGATTATGTAAATATCTTTTCCCGGCAGGGACAGTTTATAAAAGAACAGACTATGAAATCGCTGGAGGCTTCTTTACCTGTAACATTCATACGAATCCACCGTTCTTCTATTATCAATGCCGAACAACTTTTGCGTATTGAGTTGTTCGGAAAAGATAATTATCATATCCATCTTAAAAACGGAGAAATATTGAAAGCAAGTTTATCCGGATATCGCTTGCTGAAGCAACGTTTAAATCTGTGAACGTACCGCAGCGTTTGCTTTTTCTACCGCTTCGTTGATATTACTACAGATATTTTCAGCCCCAATCTTTTCTTCAAAACCCGATTCACGTAGTACTTGTATGGACTTCTTTGTTTACTCCGGAAAGAATCATTCGTATCTTTTTATCCTTTGACAAACGAAGTAAACTTTCCAGGTTGTGTAATCCTGTAGAATCCATGAACGGTACTTTACGCATGCGGATAATCCGTACCTGTGCCGCATCTCCTACAGTTTTCATCACACCATCAAACTTATTGGCTACACCAAAAAAGAAAGGTCCGTCTATTTCGTGTACTTCAATCCCTTTGGCTAATTACAGCACTTCGGTATGATGGTGGATTTCACCTTCATCAGAGAGGTCTATTTTATCTTTGGTAACAGATATCTTTGTCGTTTCCATAACCCGGCGCATGAACAGAAGCATAGCGATTAATAATCCGGCTTCTATTGCAATGGTAAGATCGAAGATTACCGTCAGGAAAAACGTGATAAGAAGAACGATTACGTCACTTTTGGGATTCTTCAGTAATGAACGGAAAGTACGCCATTCACTCATATTGTAAGAAACAATAATCAATACGCCAGCCAGACATGCCATAGGTATATGTTTGGTAAGGTCACCCAGAAAAAGTAATATTAACAACAGGACAATGGCATGTATAATCCCGGCTACAGGGGTTCGTCCACCGTTGTTAATGTTTGTCATTGCACGTGCTATAGCACCGGTTACCGGAATGCCTCCAAAAACAGGTACTACCATATTAGCAGCTCCCTGTGCTATAAGTTCTGTATTGGAGTCATGCTGACTTCCTGTTACACCGTCGGCCACTGTTGCAGATAAAAGCGATTCAATAGCTCCCAGAATAGCAATGGTAAAGGCTGAAGGAAGCAATAGGTTTATTGTTTCTATGGAGAATGGTATCTTTTGGGGTGGTGGTAAAGACGGGTCGATAGTAAAACGGTCACCAATTGTTTCAATGTTTTCAATTCCTGCATATGCTTTTAATAGATAGACAGCAATTGTCATCAGAATAATGGCTACCAGTGAACCGGGCACTTTTTTAGAAATACGTGGAGTATAAATAATAATAAGGATACTAACGACTCCGATTACTAACGGCCAAATATTTATTGTATGTATACTTTGAAAATAAGCTATCCATTTGCTGAAAAAATCTGCTGGTACTTTCTCTATAGTTAAACCTAACAAGTCCTTAATCTGGGTGGTAAAAATAGTAAGAGCACTCCCACTTGTGAATCCTATGATAATAGGATAAGGGAGAAATTTAATAACTGTACCCAACCGGAATACCCCCATAAGTACCAGCATAATTCCGGCAAGGACAGTGGCAATTGCTAGTCCTTCAATTCCGAAATTCTGAATAATACCATACACAATAACGATAAAAGTTCCTGTAGGCCCTCCAATCTGGACATTACTACCTCCACAGAAAGAAACAATAAACCCTCCTATAATTGCTGTCACTAATCCTTTTTCCGGACTTACTCCGGAAGCGATACCAAAAGCGATGGCAAGTGGAAGGGCTACAATGCCAACAATAATTCCCGCCATCAGGT
>JAJBTP010000293.1 GCA_020860805.1 Tannerellaceae bacterium
GATCATGCTTACAGCAAATGCATTTAATATCATTGGTAACTACATTCTAATTTATGGACATTTCGGAGCTCCGGAATTAGGGCTGGTTGGCGCCGGTATATCTACTTTAACCAGCCGGATATTGACTGTTATTATCTTTTTTATTTTATTTATAAACAAAGAGAAATACAAATCCTATCTGGTTGGTTTTAAGAAAGGAACAATCAACAAAGTCAGTTTTTCCAATCTGATTCGTTTGGGGCTTCCTGTCGGATTACAAATGGGTGTGGAAACCTCATCCTTCAGCCTGAGTGTTATCATGATGGGATGGCTGGGAAAAGACCAACAGGCCGCTCACCAGATTATTGGCGTTATTACTACCCTGGGCTTTATGCTATATTATGGAATTGGTGCTGCTGTTACTATACGGGTTAGTGCATTTAAGGAGATGAATTCAATCAAAAATGTGCGTTTGGCTTCTTTTGCCGGATTACATATTATTATAGCCTTTGGTTTAGGAGTCATGTTATTCATTTTTATTACACGTAACTATCTTGGATATCTGTTTACAGACAATGAAGAGATTGTAGCTATCGTAGCTCTATTAGCCTATCCGGTAATACTCTATCAACTAGGAGATGGATATCAAATACTATTCGCAAATGTACTCCCGGGGTATTGCAGATGTGAAATATATGGCTTATAGTGCATTCTATTGCCATTCTATGGCTTTAATAATCGGTTATACCTGTTATAAACTAGGTTGGGGTGCTGTAGGGATATGGTCAGGCTTTCCGGTAAGCCTTACCTTATTAAGTATTCTCTTATGGAAGCGTTTTAATCACTTAACTTCCTGATTATATTCCATTGCTTATCTGTTTCCAAAGATTATCTGCCGGAACAGGGGCTATAATAGATACATTTTCTTTCGATACCGGATGTATAAATTCTGCTTTACGGGGAATGAAGGCTGATTCCACCATCCGGATTAGAACGCTCCGCTCCATATTTTAAATCCCCTTTGATAGGGCATCCCATTTTTGCCAGTTGGCATCTGATCTGATGGTGACGGCCGGTTTTCAGGTCTATTTCCAACAAATAATAGGTATCAGAACGGGCAATTAATTTATACTCCAGAATAGCTTTTTTGCTATTGGGTTTCTCAGCCTCATATGCATAACTTTTATTTTGCTTTTCATTTCTGACAAGCCAATGTTCTAACGTTCCGGCTTCTGCCGGAGGTGCATTTTTCACTAAAGCCCAATAGGTTTTCTTTACTTGTCCGGTACGGAACATTTCATTCAGGCGGGAAAGCGCTTTGCTGGTTTTGGCAAAAAGAACCAATCCACTAACCGGACGGTCTAAACGATGGGTGACCCCTACAAAACATTTCCGGGTTTATGATACTTCTCTTTCAGCCATGTTTTAAGCATTTCCGAAAGAGGAGTATCACCGGTTTTATCTCCTTGTACAATCTCATGGCCATTTTTGTTGACCGCAATTATATGATTGTCTTCGTAGATAACTTCCATATATAAATTACATATTCATTCCACCACAGCAACAGATTACCTGTCCTGTTACATACGAAGAAAGATCAGACGCCAGGAATGTAGCAACATTAGCAACATCTTCCGGAGTACCTCCGCGACGTAAAGGAATTTGTTTTGCCCATTCTGCTTTCACTTCTTCAGATAATACAGCAGTCATATCTGTAATAATGAAGCCCGGAGCAATAGCATTGGCACGTACACCACGTGAACCTAATTCTTTAGCAACACTTTTGGCCAGACCAATCATACCTGCTTTTGAAGCAGAATAATTACTCTGTCCGGCATTCCCGGAAACACCTACAACAGAAGCCATATTAATAATGCTACCTGTTTTCTGTTTCATCATAATTGGAGTTACAGCATGCACAAAGTTAAATGCAGATTTCAGATTCACATTGATAACCATATCCCACTGCTGTTCAGTCATACGCATCATTAATCCGTCGCGGGTAATACCTGCATTATTTACAAGAATATCAACCCGTCCGAAATCTTTTACAATTTCCGCGACAACCGTATGCGCCTCTTCATAATTAGCAGCATTGGAAGCATATCCTTTTGCTTTAACACCTAATGCTTCAAGTTCTTTTTGAGTAGCTTCTCCGTTTTTGTCTATCACCAGGTCAGTAAATGCAATATCAGCACCTTCTGCTGCAAATTTCAAAGCAATTGCTTTTCCGATACCTCTTGCAGCACCGGTTACGATAGCAACTTTTCCTTCCAGTAATTTCATAACTTTACTTTTAAAAATTAGTATTTTTAAAGTAGTTAGTAGTGGGTAATTACTAACTACTAATAATCACCATTTAATCAAACATGCTCCGGCTGAATAACCACCTCCAAAGACAGTAATAGCAACCAGATCTCCTTTCTTAAAAGTATGATCGAACTGAGCATATACCAACGCAGAACTTACCGAACCGGTATTTCCTAACTCTTCAATGTTATGTAGAAATTTCTCTTCCGGCAACTGCAGTTGTTTAGCAACATTAGACATAATACGCATATTAGCCTGATGTCCGATAAAATAAGAGAGGTCATCCAACGTATATCCATTCTTATCCAACAGGCGAATCACATTTTTAGGCATATAAGTACAGGCCTGAATAAATACATCCCTTCCGTCCGGCATCATAATTCCTCCATCACGGGGACGCAACTGAACACCTTCCGGACCTTTGCTAATATTACCCAGTCCTTCTGTATAAACATCAATGATTTCCGGCTCATTCCCTGCCATTCTTTCTTTTGAAATAAAGAATGCTGCAGCCGCATCTCCCCAGAGATGTCCGGCTTTCGGATCCGTTTCGTTATAATAAGCTGAGTTTTTATCTGCTGAAATAATCAGCGCTTTAGATGCTTTGCCCAACGCAAAATATCCTTCAACAACTTCCAGAGCATTTACAAAAGAAGAACAGGCTGACGACAGATAAAGAGCTTTTGTATCCGAGACATCAAACTCTTTTTGAGCTTCATGAGCTGCTGTTGCCACTGTATCAAAAGGGGAATAAGAAGCAGCTATTATTAAATCAACTTCTTTTATATCATAGGGTAACTTTGACAAAGCATTTTGAATTGCTTCCAGTCCCATGGTATTAATATTCTCCTCCGGCTTAGCTTTTGAGCGGGTTATAATTCCTGTACGCTGCTCAATCCATTCACTGGTTAAACCGTTAAGTTCCAGAAAGTGATTATTATGTACCCTTTCTGCAGGCACATAAAATCCTGTAGCGTTTATAAACATTAGTGTATTATTTAATCTTTATTCCGTTAAAAATTAAGTTCATTACGTTGTCTCTACGTTTGATACGTTCGCTGATACTATTTCCCATCATACCACGAATATAAGGAACCTCCAGTCCCTTTAATGCATGGTGTAAAACCAATGCGGTAATCTCAACGTCAGGCATACAAAAAACCCCTTCTTTTACACCTGATTCCAATATACCTTTTATCAATTCTACCTCACGAATATCAAAGCTTTTTCTTACCTTTTCTACTCTCCAGATATCACGAAAGAAGTTAGCCCGCAACGTTCCGTTACGGAACACGATGGATTTAATTGCATCGAGTCTGGCATAAATAAAGGTTAGCAGTTTCTCATCGGCTGGAAGATCCTTGCCTGCAACATCTAAAAGCATACTATATAGCTTGTCTAACTCTGACTCTACAACAGCCAGATAAATCTCATTTTTACTTTTAAAATAGGTATATAATGTACGCC
>JAJBTP010000395.1 GCA_020860805.1 Tannerellaceae bacterium
TACGCTACGCACGCCACATATACATCCTTTTAGTTTCTTGAATCTCAAACTTCTGGAAATGTACCCTGGGTATAACTTGACTCTAATAACTCCTCTCATACCTATGAAAGTTCTACACGTAATAAATACCATCATGAATATTATGCTATTCTTTTCAATGATAATATGCGTATAGAGAAGTGGGATAACCCCAATGAACATATTTCAACCGATTATCTATTTGATGTGAAAGGACGTATTAAGGAAAAGAGACATAATGGATATGGGGATCCTTTTTCTTATATTTATGAATATGAGGGAAATAGTTTTTTGCCGTTTAAATTGGTATATACAAGTTGCTGGGAGAGTGGCAGTGTGACTATCACCAGTCTGTATGAATATACGGAAACGGATAATAAAGGTAACTGGACGGCTTGTAAAGTTGCTGTTACTACCGAGACGTATGATATGGATAGAGAAGAGCCGGAAATAAAAAAAGATACTAAAACCTATACCCGAAAAATAGAATATTATACCAGTGAAGAATTAAAGAAAGGGGAAAGCTATGCAAGTGAAGATACGTCTTCTTCCGGTGGAATTTTTGCTGGTAAATCTTTCAAACGAATATTACTGGAGATTTTACTGGTTGTTCTCTTTTTGTTTGCTATCGGGCATATGGTATATATTAATTTTGTTCGTGGTGCACGGTGCGGCGAGTATACTATTGAATACTTTCAGGAACAGAGAAAAAATAAAAATCTTACTCCAACATCTTCTGCTGAAGAGAATGAACAAGCCTGGACTTTATTAAATCAGGCATTTCTGAAATGGCCCGTGGTGGAATCATCGGATGAGCAGGAATACCGTAAACCCAAAAGAATGCGACATATTAATGCTGCTTCAGCGATTATTGATCAGGCCATTGCATTCGCTCCTACAGACCCGGAGATCGTTACCCGGATCAATGAGCTGACAGATGTAATTAACAGTAACGAAGAACGTTATTTTAATGGTTCCAAATTCCTGATTGGTGTGGCTGTAGTTATTACTTTGTTGATGGCATATAGTTCTGGTGAAACGGTTCGCTCTATTGTTTCATTTGGTTTAGGGATTGCCGTTTATATTCTTGCCAGCTATACTCCTGCTTTCCTCATAGAAAAACGTGCGAAATACGGGATGGGTAGTGTATCCAATGGAATTTTTGCTGCTGTTTTTTCCATGATTGCAGGTGCACGCACCGTACGTATTACCACTAAATGGAAGGATGGCCGGGAAGAGGTCGAAGATGATTATACCCAACATTGGATAGCCTGGTTCCTGGGACTTTTTGTAATATTTGTATTAGGAGCATTTATTATCTTCTGGGCTATACTAAACTATATCCGTAATTATATATTATACATCTGATAACTATTCTTATATGAATCTATTCTTTTCTCCCAAAGGATTATTATAGGTAGGAGAGGAGACATAGAGTATGCAGAGAGTGCAGATTAATGCAGAAAAATACTTGTGTTAATCTGTGCAATCTGCATTTTTTTATTGTAATCAAAAAAATGAATGGGTTAATAGGACATTAAATCTTTTTCCCAGGACTGGTTATAAATCTTTTTTTATGGCTGTAACCGGCAATAATGAGTGAAAGGAAAAAGGCTGTGATAAGGGTTACTGTCAGGTGACCGGTTTTATGATAATCCAATCCGGTACTTATCCGGAGTCCTGTTATTAATAAGGTACTCCCTGCTACTACCACCCAATATGTATAACTGATGGTGGAATGGATTCCTTTTTCTTTGGGAAGCCGTAATATAAGCCAAAGGAGAATAAGTATACCTCCTACAGAACTGATATGTTGTACTAATTTCATCACCGGAATAGATATTTTCCCGATACTGACATACTGAGACAGAAATGCGATATGTTCTGTAAAATATAATCCCGGATGGGTGAAACTATCCTATAGTATATGCGAAACAATTCCTGTCAGAAAAGAGGGAAGGATAACTTTCCAGTATTTTATAAAATACGTATTCCAGTTAAAGGATTTATAACGGATAAAACGGGCTTTCAGAAATAAAGGAAAATTATCTATAAGACTGTTTCGTATCAGGTTATGGAAAAGAAAAGCAACGACTATACAGACCGGTAAATCAAACCAGAAGATACCTGCCAGGGTATGACTGTAGTCACTTTTTATCCGCATTCGTAAATAATATTCAATATCCGGACCCATACTTCCTACAACCAGAGCAGTGACAGAATACCAACGTTTGGGCAGAACCAGAAATGGGGCAATAATTGCTGCATGTGAGAAAGTAAACGGCATTTTAATCCTTTTCTTTATTTTGTCTGGTTACAAAAAATAATTTTTTTCTTTCAGTATCCAATCCAGTTCCAGCCCTTCCAATAATCTTTTCAGGAAACAAAAGATTCCTCTTTTTATCTTTTCTCTGTATTTTTTCATGATTAACCCCTTTTTTATATAGACGGATGAAAATCGAAAATATTTTACACTCCAGGGTTTGAACCCTTCCTGTCTGATTGCTGTTTTTCTTCATATATATAATATGGAATGATATGACAATTCAACAATTAGAGAAGTTGGCTTCCGGTCTTTACCGTGAATCCGGAGATAGTTGGCCGGAAAGTACAGCAACCAATAAAGAGGAGCGGATGGCACATTGTATAGAACATGCCATCCAACATAAAACACCTTTGTTACATCAACTTCTGACCTGTCAGAATAAAATAGAGGTGATGCATCTGCTGAGCAGAGAGTATGAAGATTATGACTATGGAAAAGGAGAATAAGAAAGGAACTAAAAAAAGAATAATATGAAATTGGATGAATTAAGGAATCTATCGGATAAATTGCATGGGAAAGCGAATGCTTCGAGTGGTATTCCCGCAGCAGAGGATAAAAATGAATGGATGGCAGAACGTATAGATACTATTATTGGAGAAGATAGTTATGCCTTGCAGGATTTACTGGATGAATGTGATACTGAAGAACAGGTGATACAGCAGATGAAGGAACAGTACCGGCAACTGAATCATTGCGATTCACACGGATTTAATGAATAAAATTCCGAAGGTTTGTTGTATCTTCAAACCCTGAAATAAAACGAATAGTATGACTTTTTCTTTAAGTGTGGATCATTCCACTTGTATTAAGTGTGGCAAATGTGTCCGCTTATGCCCTGCTTCTATTTTTGTACAACAGGAGGTTACCGGTGAAGTAGAAGTAACCCATCCGGAAACCTGTATTAAATGTGGTCATTGTGTAGCTATCTGTCCAACAGATTCTGTGAAACATTCTGTCTTTCCACCTGAAAAGGTACATGCTTTTGACAGAGATAATCTACCGGAACCGGAAAAGGTAATGTTACTTATTAAATCCCGCCGTTCGAACCGGGCTTTCTCAAAAAAGCCTGTTCCGGATGAATTGTTGGATTTAATAGTAGAAGCGGCTTACCGTACCCCGACAGCCAGTAATAAACAGGAATTAGAGTTTACCTTAGTAACCGATCCGGAAAAACTGCGTTTACTTATTCAATATACAGTGGATATATTTGAGGAAAAAATAAAAAATATTAATCGTCCGTTAGTCAAAAGTGTAGTCAGCCGTGTTACTCCGGAAGCTTATCAGATGGTTTTCCGTCTGAATGGATTAATAGAAATGACTAAATACGTTAAAGATCTGATTTTACGCGGAGCCACTGCTGAAATTTTTATCCATTCATCAAAAGAACATGATTACTATGGAAAGATAGATGG
>JAJBTP010000170.1 GCA_020860805.1 Tannerellaceae bacterium
ACTGGCTACCTTATTATTAACTCTCCGGGGTACTCCTTTTATTTATTATGGAGATGAAATAGGTATGCAAAACAGGCGTATTCCACGCAGCCGTATCCGTGACCGGTATGGCAGGCTTTTTTATCCCTTTTATACAGGCAGGGATAAGTGCTGTACCCCTATGCAATGGAATGACTCCTCATATGCCGGATTCAGCCGGGCAACTCCCTGGTTACCGGTCCATCCGGATTATAAAACAGATAATGTCCGGATACAGAAGGGAGATGATAATTCCATCTGGAATTATTACAGGCAACTTATCCGGTTACGTCGTAACTATCCGGTTTTACAGTCTGGTGAAATTCATTTTTTGAATAAAGGAGAAAGGATGTATTTATTGTATGAACGTTCCATGATATCCGGCAGCCTATGGATAGCCGTAAATTTTTCTCCTTTCAGTAGAAAAATTAAAGAGTGGCGGATATTGAAAGGGAAGCAGGTGGTATTATCTACCCATCCGGAACGTGCCGGAAAAGTAGTTGGAGAAGCTTTTACTCTTTCCCCGTATGAATCCGTTCTCATAAAAAGTATATAGAAAAAATCACATTTAAATTGGTTTAATTTAAGAATAAGGTTTAAGTAGCTGCCCTCATTGCATATCGTGAGATATGATGAGGGCTTTTTTATGTAGTTAATTCCTCTTGTGCATTTCAGTAATATTGGAGATATTTGCATCCATTTACAAACTGTTTATATCTCCGGATGAAATACCTGAATTATATTCTCTTTTTTTGCCTGCTAACCTGCTGTGTCTATGCTCAGGAGGATTCTCTGTATATCCGGACTTATCCTCAGGACTTTACTTTTCGTCCGTATGTTTATAATAAATTTACCATACTTTCTACGGAAATAAAAGGTCAGCCCGAGGCTTCTTTTTATCCCAATATTCCTGTTGGTGTTGGGATTGGCTTTACTTATAAAAGCTATGCGCTGAACCTGGCGTATGCACCTCGTTTTTTCCGTGATAAGAAAAAGGGTAAGACTACTTATATTGATTTTCAATATCATTATTATGGCAGAAGGTTTCTTTTTGACTTATTGTGGCAGGATTATAAAGGATTCTATACGGTTGAAGACCGGAAGGGTGAATTATATAATTTACATTCTGATGTTCATGCGGTACAATATGGAGTAGGGGGCCAGTATCTGTTTAATTATAAAAAGTTTTCCTACCGTGCTGCTTTCTATTGTGATGAAAGGCAAGTACGTTCTGCCGGTAGTTTCCAGCTGGGAGGAGGACTGTATTACAACCGGCTGGAAACTGAGACAACTCCGATTCTGGAAGGACGTGATCGTTTCCGTAATTATCAGCTGAGTATTACCGGAGGATATGTCTATTCATGGATTTTCAAACGGAATTATTTCATGACGGTAGGACTTGCTGCCGGAATTAATCTGGGACTGGAAAATGTGAAAAATTCCGCAGAAAAGGTGGAAGTAACTCCTAACCTTTTTCCGCGGATAGCTATGGGATACAACGGGGATAACTGGGCACTTTTTGTGAATGCTGTTATTAACCGTGTATACGTTACTCAATCCAATAATATGGATATTATTTTTGATACCGGTAGGGCTAATCTTATGTATGTACAGCGATTAAACTGGAGTCCTCCCTTTCTGAAAAAGATTAAAATCCTTAACCGGTAAGTTCTTTTATAAAGTTGTTTGTAAACGAATATCCCGTGACGAAGCTCCCACTTCTATTTTTACACGTCCTTCCGGCAGAATGAATTGTTTTGTCTTTTCATCCCATACCTGTAATTCAGTCCAGGGAACTTCCAGCGCAACAGTTTTCGTTTCTCCTTTGGGAATAGCTATTCTTTGGAAGGCTTTTAACTGCCGGATGGGATTGTCTGCTTTATTTCCCGGCCGCGAAATATATAACTGTACAACTTCTTCTCCATCCAGCGTTCCTGTGTTTCTTACTTTTAATTCGACACGAAGGGTTTCTCCTTCTTTTATTTTTTTACTATTTGTTTTTATTCCGCTGTAACTGAAAGTTGTATAGCTTAGTCCATGTCCAAAAGGATAGAGAGGTTTACTTTTAAAATACATATACGTCCGCCCGTTAGTAATATCATAATCCATCATATGAGGTAAATCATTGATATCTTTTACCCATGTTTGAGTAAGACGTCCGGCCGGATTATAATGACCGAACATTACATCTGTAACTCCATGCCCTAATTCCTGGCTGGATTGTGTAACATGCAGAATGGCCGGTACTTTTTCCTGAATCCGGTTAATTGCATACGGAAAACTACTAATCAATACTGTTACTGTGTTAGGGTTGGCTGCATATACCTGCATAACCGTATCTTCCTGGTCTAACAGAATAGACATTCTGTCTACTGCCTCTTTTCCTTCTCCGGCGATAGGTGCTTGCTCCCATCCGGCATTACACCAGGGGTGATTACCTACACAAACAATTGCAACATCAGCCCAGGCTGCAATTGTACGGGCACTATCCATTTTGTTACTGTGTACATATTTTATCTCTATTCCTTCTCCGGCTTCTTCCCGGATAGCATCCAAAACATTTATTCTATAAGGAGCAGTGCCACTGTACCAGTCTTCTATCACCTGGGTAGCCCTTTCCCCGATTACTGCAATCTTTTTAATCTTTGATTTATCCAGCGGTAGAAGCTGTTTGTCATTTTTTAATAATACAACAGATTTACGGGTTGCTTCCCGTACCAGTTCTTTTGTAGACTCTTTTGTCCAGGGTTCAACTGGGTCATCTACGCCAATGCGGGCATATGGATTTTCCGGAGATGTATCCAGCAATCCTAATTTCAGGGAAATACGTAAATTGCCCCGTATTGCCTCTTCTATCTCTTTTTCTGAAATTAATCCTTGTGCATAGGCATCTTCAACAGCATCCAGATACCTATCCAGAAATTTAGTAATTCCGGCCCGGATACAAGCTGCGGCTGCTTCTGCCCGGCTGTTAAAAGCCTTATGGTCTGATAAAAGCATACCAAAGGCCCCTCCATCTGTAATAATTGTTCCATTCAGTCCCCATTCATTCTTTACAATCTCATTCAATACTGGATGGATGGTACAAGGAATTCCGTTATAGGCATTATAGGCAGTCATCATAGCCTGACTTCCACCTGCTGTTATACCTTTATAAAAAGGATAAGAATAATATTCACGGAATAGTTTTTCATTTAAATCAGAAGAGGTATAAGTACGCCCCCACTCATGGCTGTTAGCCAGAAAATGTTTCATCAGAGAAGCATTCCGCCAGTAAGTAGGATGTTCACCCTGGATACCCTGGATAAAAGATACAGCCAGTTGAGAAGTCAGAAAAGCATCTTCTCCAAAACACTCTTCGGTACGTCCCCAGCGTGGGTCACGTCCCAGGTCAACATTCGGAGTCCACATAACTAATCCACTTCTGCGATATTTGGCGTTCTGAAATAAATACCGGTTTTCAGTGGAAATATAAGTTGCTATCCGGTGAAGTAATTCCGTATCCCAGGTATGTCCCAGGCCATAACTTTGTGGAAAAACGGTTGTTGGCGTGTGTGGCCGGTTCTCCCCGAATGTCGGTCCACCTAATACAACTCCGTGCAGACCTTCAACACTGGCAGAACCTTGTATTCCTAAACGCGGAATATAAGTATTATTACCCAGTGCTGAGATTTTTTCATCCAGGCTCATTAAAGATATCAGATTATCCAGGCGTTCTTCCTCAGGTAACTCCGGATT
>JAJBTP010000471.1 GCA_020860805.1 Tannerellaceae bacterium
TAATATAACCATGGGCATTAAGTTAGAAAAGAAAAAAGGTATCCGGAAAAAACATATTCCTTATATCGTTGGGGGTACGGTGTTTATTCTTCTTTTGGGATGGATTATCTTTGGTAATCATGCTTCTACATTGAAAGTGGATGCACGGGGGATTAGTATTGGTACGGTAGCCCGTTTCCAGTTTAACGACTTTGTTCGTGTAGACGGACAGGTGCAGCCTATTACGGTTGTACAGTTAAGTCCGGAAGAGGGTGGAATTGTACAGGAAAAAGTGGTAGAAGAGGGTACTCAGGTGAAAAAAGGGGATATTATTATCCGTTTGAGTAATTCTAATCTGGATTTACAGATTTTGGATGCTGAGGCAAATGTGGCTGAAAAGCAGAATCTATTACGGAATACACAGGTTACCATGGAACAGGACCGGTTGAATAATATGACGGAAAAATTATCTCTGGACCATGAAATTAACCGGAAGAGAAGAACGTTTGAACAACAGGAAAAACTGTATAATGAAACTTTAATTGCGCGGGAGGATTTTTTGCAGGCAAAAGAGGATTTTGAATTGGCAAAACAAAAACGGGAGTTGATTATAGAGCGTCTTCGCCAGGATTCTATTTTCCGTTCTTTACAGGTTGCTCAAATGGAGGATAACCTTGCCAGTATGAACCAGAATGTTTTATTGATTCGCCAGCGGAAAGAGAATCTGAATGTTCGTTCACAGATTGATGGTGAACTGGGGCTTTTGGATGTGGTATTGGGGCAGAACGTCTCGCCCGGACTTAAAATCGGACAGATTAATGATTTGTCGGATTATAAGGTAGAGGCTATGATTGATGAACATTATATTGATAGGGTAAGACCGGGTTTGAACGCTACTTTTGAACGTCAGGGCAATATGTATGAGCTGGAGGTGCGTAAAGTATTCCCGGAAGTACGTGAAAGTAAATTCCGTACGGAACTGGTGTTTACCGGTGAGCGTCCGGATAATATCCGCAGTGGACAAACGTATTATATAAACCTGCAATTGGGGCAACCTACGGAAAGTATTATTATTCCGAAAGGAACTTTCTTCCAGAGTACAGGAGGAAGCTGGATATTTGTGCTGGATGCAGACGGCAAAAAGGCCTATAGACGTAAAATTCGTATTGGCCGCCAGAACCCGCAATATTATGAAGTACTGGAAGGGTTGGAACCGGGTGAGAAGGTGATTGTATCAAGTTATGAAAGTTATAAAGATAATGAGGTGCTTATTCTACAATAAATCCGGAGTATCGTTCGTTTATAACTAAAAAAGAGCCCATATGAAAAATCTACGGAAAGCACTGCGCACTCTCTTCAAAAAGAGTCAGCACAATGGTATTAAGATTTTATCCCTTGGGGTAGGTTTATCCCTTGGGTTGGTCTTAATCACGAAGGTTTACTTTGAACAAACCTATAATAATTTTTATCCCGATGTGGAACGTATCTTTCGCCTGGAAGAAGGGTTTAAAATCGGAGAAACAGAGGATCAGCACGGACGTGTTAGCGGAGGGGTTGCCCCTGGGATGCAAGCAGATATTCCGGAGGTCGAAGCTGCTACCCGGATGGATGTAATGGGGTCAAATGTTTTTTATGATGAATCGAAAAGGCGGATGAGTGCTTTCTTTCTTATGGCAGATACCGGATTCTTTGATGTTTTACCTCGTCCGATGCTTGTAGGGAATGCAAAAGATATTTTAACCCGCCCGATGTATGTTCTGTTATCCGAAAAGATGGCTGCCATGATTCATTCTGATATTTATGAAGTGATAGGGAGAAATATATGGTTGGATAACTATCCGGGCAGGACACTGACTATTGGTGGGATTTTTAAAGATGTTCCGGAAAATACAGAACTGAAGTATGATGCGGTTATTTCATTAACTTCTTTTTATGATATGTACCGGTTTGATTGTACGAATGGATGGTTAGGTTGTGACCGGTTTATGGCGTTTGTTAAATTGTATCCCGGAGTCACTCCTGAAGACATAGCTCCTGCAATACGTCAAATGCAGGAACGCCACCAGGATATGGAAGAAATGCGGAAAGCCGGTGTTGATATCTGGTATAATTTGGTTTCCCTGAAGGAGGCACACGGGAAGAGTCCGGAAACACGAAAGATGACTGTTTTATTGAGTTTGCTGGCATTTGCTCTGATATTTACGGCTGTCATGAATTATGTGTTGATTGTTATTTCTACTATGGTGGGCCGGACTAAGGAGGTTGCTGTTAATAAATGCTTTGGTGCTTCGGGAAAAGATATTACACGCATTGTTTTGACTGAGACTGCTGTTCATTTGGTTTTATCTCTGTTTTTAGCAGCATTGCTTATTCTGGTATTCCGGGAGTCAGCCAGGGAGATACTTAATACTTCGGTTTGGGCATTATTTACAGTTGAATCCTGTATTTTATTAGGGGTGATTTGCGGGGTCGTTTTTCTGGTGGCAGGGCTTATTCCTTCCTGGTTGCTGACCCGCATTCCCATTGCTGCTGCTTTTCGTAGTTATAAGGAATCCAAACGGATGTGGAAATTAGGTCTTTTATTTGTACAGGTAGCGGCTGCGGGTTTTTTGGTTTCTTTAGTGCTTATCATTAATCGCCAGTATAACCTGATGGTTAATTTTGATATGGGCTATAATTATGAGAATGTGGTCTATGTAAGCCTGAGAGGAGTAGATGTAACAGAACGTGACCGGGCAAAAGAAGAGTTAATGCGGTTGCCGGTAGTGGAAGATATTACCTCTGCTAATTCTTTGATGATTTGGGGATATGGCGGAAATAATATTTTACCGATGGATGGAGATGAAGAACTGATGAATTTGTTGGATTTGGAAGCTGTTGAACCTAATTTCCTGGACATGTTAGCTATTCCGGTGGTGGAAGGAAGAGGGTTTGAGCGGGGTGAAGACCATGATACACATATGATGCTTAGTCGTTCTGCAGCTGATAAATTAAAGGAATTGATGAAATGGGATGATGGTGTAGTGGGGAAAAATATACGGGTAACAGGCCAGGATAAGCCTTATTTTAATATTATTGGGGTTTATGAAGATGTGATTATTGGTGCATTGAATAAAAATAATACGATGCTTTTCGGGACTAACAGAACCCAATCGATTTTGCTGTTTAAGTTAACTGAAGTTACGCCTGAAAACATGGCTTTGATTTCAGATATTATAGAAACGTTGCTTCCTGATAAGGATATTGCTGTTTCTTATTATCGTACGGGAGTAGAAGGTTTGTTTAATGATTCGAGAGTATTTCGTAAATCTGTTCTGATAGGAGGTATAGTGACGCTGCTGATTTCATTAATTGGACTTATCGGATATGTGCAGGATGAGATAAACCGGCGGAGCGCGGAAGTGGCTATCCGTAAAATTAATGGAGCAACTATACCGGATATAGAAAAGATATTTTTGCTGGATATTCTGTATATGTCTATTCCGGCTCTTCTTATCGGTGATATGGTGGCCTGGTATGCTGCTTCTACCTGGCAGCAGGATTTCACAGTTAAAACACCTCTTTCTTTTTCTGTATTTTTGCTGGGTGGTGTTTTTGTGTTGGTTGTTGTTCTTTTAGTTGCTTCCTGGAGATGTTATGAGGCTGCTACAGCTAATCCGGTAGATAGTTTGAAAAAGGAATAAGATAAGTGTCAAATATTTATACATAGATGTCTAAAAATTAGACATCTCAGAGGTTTGTCTGATTTGTATATGTGCTGACTATTAATT
>JAJBTP010000417.1 GCA_020860805.1 Tannerellaceae bacterium
ACGGTAAACAAAACCCCTTAAATAATAGTAAAAAGACAGAGAATATAGTGGGAGTGTGTTCAAAAAGATATTTCAAAAATAGAATTGGAAGTGGAGGATTTTGTCTGATAAAATAAAAGATGTATCTTTGCACCGCTTTTTGACCCAGCATCGTGTGATGGGAAATTAGCAAATAAGACTAATTTTGAGTAACACAAAAAATTAAACAAATGAAAACTTTTCAATTAGAAGCTGCTGCAAGAGAACTTGTAGGCAAAAAAGCCGTAAAGGCAATCCGTAAGGAGGGTAATATCCCTGCAGTATTATATGGTAATGAACCTGTTGCATTGCCTTATACAGGGACTTTAAATGCTGGTGATAAATTGGTAGACCTGGGTAACGGAAAAGGTTCCATCGTAACAGACCTGGTTGTGTCTATTGATGCTGTTCGTGGTCTGGTTTATACTCCGGAAGTATTTTTGGTAGAACTTAACCTGAAAGATAACAAAAAAGTAATGGCTATCGTAAAAGATATCCAGTTCCACCCGGTAACAGATGCTATTCTGCATATTGACTTCCAGGAAATCTTTCCGGACAAACCGATTGTTATCGAAGTACCTGTTAAACTGCAGGGACACGCGGAAGGTGTTAAATCAGGGGGTAAATTAAGTCTGGAAATGAGAAAATTGAAAGTAAAAGCACTTTACAACAATATTCCGGAACAACTGAATATCGATATTACAGACCTGGGATTAGGTAAAACTATCCAGGTAGGTGCATTACAGTTCGAAAACCTGGAACTCGTAAATGCAAAGAATGCAGTTGTTGCTGCTGTGAAACTGACTCGTGCTGCTCGTGGAGCTGCTGCCGCTGCTGCTGCGAAGAAGTAATCAGTTTACAAAAAATAGGAATAAGGGAAGTGCGTTCTGTAGAAGAATGTATCTTCCCTTATTTTTTAATGGTTAATTTGGAAGCATGAAATATTTAATAGTAGGATTAGGAAATATTGGTTCTGAATATTGGGGAACCCGCCATAATATAGGTTTCAGGGTTGTAAACGCCCTTTCTGAAACAGGAGGTGCACCTTTTACAGAAGCGCGGTATGGAGCAGTTGCTAAGTTAAGAGTAAAGAACTGCGAATTAATTTTGCTCAAGCCTAACACTTTTATGAATCTGAGTGGCCTGGCTGTACGCTATTGGTTGCAAAAGGAAAATATTCCTGTGGAGAATTTACTGGTTGTGGTAGATGAACTTGCCTTATCGTTTGGGACACTTCGCCTGAAACCTCAGGGTAGTCATGGTGGGCATAATGGCTTGAGAAATATACAGGAAGTATTAGGAACACAGAATTATGCCCGTTTACGTTTTGGTATCGGTAATCAATTTCCCAGAGGCGGTCAGGTTGATTATGTATTAAGTCCTTTTGACCCGGAAGAATTAGAAGAAATGCCTAAATTAGTAGAGCGTGCAGCTGAAATTGTAAAAAGTTTCTGTCTGGCAGGTATTCAGATAACAATGAATCAGTTTAATAATAAGTAGTCAAAGAAGTCAGAAGGGGTAAAGGCTCCTTCGGTTTTTTGACTTCTTTATAGCTAAAGGTATGTCGAGAATAGATAAATGGATGTGGGCAACCCGTATTTTTAAAACCCGTACAATTGCGGCGGATGCCTGTAAAAAGAATCGGATTATGGTGGGTGGAGTCAATGTGAAACCATCCCGTATGATTAAAGTAGGAGATGTCATTGAGGTTCGTAAACCTCCTATCACTTATTCTTTTAAAGTATTGGCTTTAACGGAAAGAAGGATGGGGGCTAAACTGGTACCGGAATATCTTGAAAATGTGACACCTCCGGAACAGTATGAAATTCTGGAAATGAACCGGATTTCCGGTTTCATTGATCGTGCCAAAGGGCTAGGTCGCCCAACGAAAAAAGACCGCCGTGAATTGGAAGATTTTACAGTTCCGGAATTTATGGATGATTTCGATTTTGACTTTGATTTTGACTCAGAGTCTGAAGAAGATTAAAACAATTTGTAAGCTCCTTAGATACAGGAACTGATATTCCGGTAGAAATGAGAGTCCCATGTCAAGTAATATGAAAAAAGACCAGCTGTAAAACTGGTCTTTTTTTATCTTATTTTCATTCCCACTCGATCGTAGCCGGTGGTTTTGAACTAATATCATATACTACCCGGTTTACACCTTTTACCTTATTAATAATATCGTTAGATACCTTAGCAAGGAAATCGTAAGGCAAGTGAGCCCAGTCAGCAGTCATGGCATCTGTAGAGGTTACAGCGCGCAAAGCGATTGTGTTTTCATACGTACGTTCATCACCCATAACACCTACTGAACGGATAGGGAGTAAAATGGCACCGGCCTGCCAGATTTCGTCATATAATCCCCATTCACGCATAAGACTCATATATATATCATCCGCTTCCTGAAGGATCTGCACTTTTTCAGCAGTAATATCCCCTAAAATACGAATACCAAGTCCGGGACCGGGAAATGGATGACGCTTAATAAGGTGAGGCATCATACCTAATTCTGTACCTACACGGCGAACTTCGTCTTTAAATAATAAACGAAGAGGTTCTACCAGCTTCAGATTCATTTTTTCAGGTAGTCCGCCTACGTTATGGTGACTCTTAATAACAGTACCAGTAATAGAAAGAGATTCAATGATATCCGGGTAGATAGTACCCTGGCCCAACCATTTGATATCTTTCAATTTATGGGCTTCTTCATCAAACACATCAATGAATCCTTTTCCGATAATTTTCCGTTTGGCTTCCGGATCAGTTACGCCTGCCAGTTCTCTGTAAAATTTATCTTTAGCATTTACATCGATGACATTTAGTCCAAGATGCTCATAATCTTTTAATACGTTTTCGAATTCATTTTTACGAAGTAAACCATGGTCAACGAAAATACAGGTCAGATTTTTACCGATGGCTTTATTCAACAGTACAGCTGTAACGGATGAGTCTACCCCTCCTGATAGTGCCAGGATAACTTTATCATCTTTTAGCTGTTCTTTTAATTCGGCAACCGTTGATTCAATGAAAGAAGCCGGCGTCCAGTCTTTGGCACATCCGCATATTTTCAGAAAGTTATCCAGTAGTTGAGTTCCGTCTTTAGTATGATATACTTCCGGGTGAAATTGTACCCCCCAGGTTTCTTCTCCTTCTATTTTATAAGCACCGGCTTTTACATCTTCCGTGCTTGCAATAATACGGAAATTGTCCGGAAGTACAGTGATCGTATCTCCGTGTGACATCCAAACCTGTGAACCGGTGGGAATCCCCTGCAGTAAAGGGTCATCTCCATTCAGGTAAGTAAGGTGTGCTCTGCCGTATTCACGTGAATCGGCTGATTCTACTTTACCATTGGATGAATAAGCAAGGTATTGAGCTCCATAGCAAATTCCCAATACCGGATATTTTTTACGGATAGAAGTCAGGTCTGCTTTAAATGCATTGGTATCATTTACAGAGTAAGGGCTACCTGAAAGGATTACACCTTTTACCGTTTTGTCGTCAAAAGGAAATTTGTTGTAAGGGATGATTTCGCAATATGTGTTTAACTCTCTGACCCGGCGTCCGATCAGCTGGGTAGTTTGTGATCCGAAATCAAGAATAATAATTTTCTCGTGCATGCCTTGTATTTGTTTAATTCAGTGGTGCAAAATTACATAAATGAATTGACAATTGATGATGGACGATTGACAATTATTCTGAATAAAATGAAGATATATCTAACGA
>JAJBTP010000160.1 GCA_020860805.1 Tannerellaceae bacterium
TTTTAACCTTATAAGAAGGTAGTATATTCGCTTTCTTATAGTTATAGGACTTTCTGTTGTATTTCTGAAAAGATGAACAGGAAATATACATTTCCGGACTATTGTTAGCCCCTTTTCACCACGAAAGTCCGCTGGAGATAGATAAAAGAAAAAAATATATATAATAACTAACAAATGGAATTTTCAAACCCCTACACAGGAAGAAATACAGAAAAGAGATGAGTTAGCAACAGCACTGGGACTAAGCCCGGTAATCTGTTTACTACTTGTTCAAAGAGGCATTACCTCCATTGAAGAAGTAAAGAAGTTTTTTAAACCCAGCCTGGAGGATTTACATGATCCATTCCTTATGCCGGATATGGATAAAGCAGTTGCACGACTCAATAAGGCACTGGGTAATAAAGAAAAAATATTAGTGTACGGGGACTATGATGTAGACGGAACAACTGCTGTTTCTCTGGTCTATAAATATTTACAACCTTATTCATCCACACTGGATTATTATGTTCCGGATAGATACGATGAAGGGTATGGTATTTCCTACAAAGGGATTGACTATGCTGCCGAAAACGGTGTTTCCCTCATTATTTCCCTGGACTGTGGTATTAAAGCAATCGATAAAGTCGAGTATGCCAAAGAAAAAGGCATTGATTTTATTATTTGTGACCATCATATGCCGGATGATACCCTCCCGGATGCAGTCGCAGTCCTGGATGCCAAACGACTGGATTCAAAGTACCCGTATGAGCATCTGTCCGGATGTGGTGTAGGTTTTAAATTTATGCAGGCTTTTGCAAAAAGCAATAATTTCCCGGAAGCTGATTTAGAAAAATTACTGGATTTAACCGCAGTTAGTATTGCTTCGGATATTGTACCTATTACCGGTGAAAACAGAATCTTAGCTTATTACGGCTTGAAACAGTTAAATACAAATCCCAGTCTTGGACTAAAAGGGATAATTGACGTCTGCGGGTTAACCAATAAAGAAATCACGATTAGTGATATTGTCTTTAAAATAGGTCCACGTATCAATGCCTCCGGACGCATGATGAACGGGAAAGAAGCAGTCGATCTATTTTTATCCAAAGACAGTGTAATAGCAAAGGAAAAGAGTGAGAATATCAATCAATATAATGACGAACGGCGGGAATTAGATAAACGGATCACGGACGAAGCAAATGCTATTATTGACCGGTTCAATAATATGGAAGACCGGAAAACCATTGTTGTATACGATGCAACCTGGCATAAAGGCGTTATCGGAATTGTAGCTTCCCGTTTAACCGAAAAATATTACCGTCCGGCAGTTGTACTTACCAAATCATCAGAACTTATTACAGGCTCTGCCCGGTCAGTAACCGGTTTTAATATTTACAAAGCCATTGAAAGTTGCCGGGATTTACTGGAAAACTTTGGGGGACATACATATGCTGCAGGACTGTCGTTACGTGAAGAAAATCTGGAAGCTTTTACAAAACGTTTTTCAGAACTGGCAGCTAAAGAGATTATCACCGAGCAAATGACTCCTCAGTTGGATGTAGATGCCGTACTGGAATTAAAAGATATCACACCTAAACTGGTTAATGAGCTACGAAAGATGAATCCTTTCGGTCCGGATAATCATAAGCCTATATTCTGTACACTGGGAGTAAAAGATTTTGGTACCAGTAAACTGGTAGGGAAAGAACTGGAACATATCAAACTCGAATTAATCGACAGTACTTCGCAAACCCCCATTCATGGGATTGCTTTTGGTATGCATACGCATAGTGAACATATCAAAACCATGAAACCATTCAATATTTGTTATATCATCGAGGAAAATACATACAATGGAAATACCAATGTACAACTCATGGTTAAAGATATTAAGACAGACTATACTTGAAGAGGACAAGCGGCTATTTACCACGAAATACTTGAGAAATATTGGGGCTACTCCCGCTTCCGGCCTTTACAGGAAGAAATTATATTATCCATTGCATCAGGAAAAGATACATTGGGATTAATGCCTACAGGAGGCGGTAAATCCCTTACATTTCAGGTTCCCGCTATGGTAGCAGAAGGGATATGTATCGTAGTGACCCCGTTAATTGCTCTGATGAAAGATCAGGTAGATAATCTTAAACGGACAGGCATTAAAGCAACTGCTGTATATTCAGGAATGTCACGCCGGGAAATTATTACACAATTAGAGAACTGTATCTTCGGAGACTACAAATTCCTGTATGTCTCTCCGGAACGTTTAAGTACCGAAATCTTCCGTACTAAACTACAGGCCATGAAAGTATCTTTTCTGGTTATTGATGAAAGTCACTGTATTTCCCAATGGGGCTATGATTTTCGTCCCTCCTATCTTAAAATTGCTGAAATCCGGGAAGAATTACCGGATATTCCCGTATTAGCTTTAACGGCTACAGCAACACCTGAAGTAGCAGACGATATTCAGACTAAACTTCATTTCAGAGAAAAAAACGTATTCCGAAAAAGTTTTGGACGCGATAATTTAGCCTATATCGTACGGAAAACTGATGATAAACTGGCCTCTCTGATTCATATATTACATAGAGTTCCCGGAAGTGCAATTGTATATGTGCGTAACCGCCAACGTACCAAAGAGCTGGCGACTGAACTCCAGAAAAACGGGTTCTCTGCAGATTATTACCATGCCGGATTAAAAAGAGATGATAAAATACTTCGACAAAATAGGTGGAAGAATAACGAGTGCCGGATTATGATATCAACCAATGCGTTTGGTATGGGTATTGATAAACCGGATGTACGTTTGGTTGTACATATAGATTTTCCAGGTTCTTTAGAAGAATATTACCAGGAAGCCGGACGGGCCGGACGGGATGAAAAGAAAGCCTATGCCGTAGCTTTGTGTAGTGGCACAGATAACACTAAATTAAAAAAAAGATTATCCGATGAATTTCCGGAAAAAGAATTTATCTGCAGAGTATATGAAGCTTTAGGCAACTATTATCAGATAGCCGTAGGATACGGGTTTGAAACAGTCCATGATTTTTCATTAGGCGAATTCTGCAAAGCCTATAAATTCTCCATGCTTCAGGCACACCATGCACTCAAAATACTGGAACTATCCGGCTATATTGAATATACGGAAGAAGTAGAAAATGCTTCCCGCCTGATGTTTACAGCTACCAAAGAGGAACTATACCGGTATCTCAACCAGGATAAACAAACGGATGAAGTGATTCAGATAATCCTCCGTTCCTATACCGGACTGTTTGCAGATTATGTTTATATAGATGAAGATTTAATTGCAACCCGTAGTGGCCTGTCCCGGCAGGATATATATACCATTCTATCGGGGCTCTCCAAATATAGAATTATACATTATATTCCCCGGAAAAAAACACCACTCATTATTTATACGACTGCCCGGGAAGAACAAAAATACGTAGCCATTAAGCGTTCGGCCTATGAAGAAAGAAAAGAACGATATGAAAACCGTATCCAAAAGGTACTTGAGTATATCAATGATACCACAACCTGCCGGAGCCGTTTACTACTGGCATACTTTGGAGAAAAGAAAACAAAAGAATGTAAATGTTGTGATGTTTGCACTTCACAGCATGATTCAGGAATAAAAAACGCCGAGTTTCAACAAATTCGTGAACAGTGGATAAAACTACTGGATAGTGAAGGAAAACCCGTTAAAGAGCTATTAAATGAACTTCCTTTTTCAACTGAGAAAAGCCTGGCAGTAGTT
>JAJBTP010000018.1 GCA_020860805.1 Tannerellaceae bacterium
ATCAGAAGGTGCCCTGCAGTTCGTTGACGAACACGTATTAGGTGTTGCCAAAGGGGCTTCTGCCGAAATTCTTGAAGGCCTGAATGCGCACTTCATGGGGGGATGTACAGAAGTTGGTATGTATCTGGCCATGAGCCGTCAGGCAGACCGTGAAGGATATCCTGAAATTGCAGAAGCCTTCAAACGTTATGCATGGGAAGAAGCTGAACATGCTGCTAAATTCGCAGAACTTTTGGGTGATGTGGTTTGGGATACTAAAACCAACCTGGAAAAACGAATGAATGCAGAATGTGGTGCATGTGAAGATAAAAAACGGATTGCCACATTGGCTAAACAGCAAAATCACGATGCTATTCATGATACCGTTCATGAAATGGCAAAAGATGAAGCACGTCACGGTAAAGGCTTCGAAGGTCTTTACAACCGTTATTTCAAAAATAAATAAAAAGGATATCTCCTTTAGAAGTCAAAGAAGTTATCAGTCGCTTTGCTCCTTAGAAGTTAGTAACAAAGATTTAGCGAAGCGATAACTTCTTTGACTTCTTACTCCTTTGACTCCTAAATTAATACTTTTTAATGAGTGCCATGCCCTGGTAACTATCCAGCAAACCATCTTCCAGAAAGACAATCTTACCACCATTCTTTTGTACATGGCTCAGAATATCTACAGTCAGTTCACTGGTATCCGGCCCACACTGTCCACTCTTTTCCAATATCAGGTAAGTACCATCCATACGGCCTTTCAACGATAAATTATCACCAATAAAAAGCGTTTGTACATTTCCGGTCATGGAAAGACGGTTTATCTCATCATAATCCACCACCAAACGGTTGGCTGATTGTGCATTATCTATAACGTCCAGATATTCTTTTTCTCTCGCCTGGTTGTATTCTCTGACAACCGGATAGACATGGTTAATAATTTCCGGTACAGGCATATTAACATAGTTACCATGTACTTTCGCTATCAGCATACGGTCATTGTCCATCATTTCGGTATAATAGGCCATCATCTTTATATCTCCCGCCAATACCACAGGCAGATGATTGGCATTCAGATACTTTTTAAAACGCTTATCCGAAACATTAATATATTCCTTTAGCAGATTCTCCTTAAAACTATCCTGTGCCAGTTTCTCCGGGTCGGTAGTATAATATTCATCATTTTCGAAAGGAAAGTCAGCATTCTTAAACTCATGGATAAGTTTATCATTACGCATTTCCAGTAAACGGATAATCTTTTTACTGATAGCCAGTAAATAATATCTTTTGGTTTGCTGACGGGCTTTAAATAAAGGCCGGGTATCAAAATGCTTTCCGATAATCCAATCCGGTTCTACTTCGATAGCCAGTGTTACCACAGCCACAAAATGTTCATTTGCATATACCACCAATGCATCCAGATTATGAGAATAATCAATCTCTTCATGCGCTTTTTTCAGGTTCTCTACAATAGGAGCTACTTCCCTTTTATCCAATCGTTGCAACAAATCTTTTTCAACTTCATTGATAAGATTCTTCAGATTCAAAGGGTCCTGTTTATTATCCGGAGCCGTCCGGTGCGTAGGAATAGTAATGGAAACATCCGTTTTAGATTTATACCCTGCCGGAATTACATCCGTTTGGTGATGTATAAAGTATTGAAACGCTTCACGGGGCGTCAACATATAAAAATTCTTCATTTTACATCCGTTTAAAGATATTTATAACTTTGCTATATCCTCTCTAACAGGCAGCCGGAAGAAAAGGTTTGCAGAGCTCATGCGTAAAAATTATACTTATGACCAGATACAGAAGAACTAATCTACCCTATTATATACTCCACTTCGTGAGCCTCTGTAAGTTGTGGTATTTCCAGTTTACCAAACATCTTATCCAACACATTCTCCGGAACAGGATACGGACGGTTCATATTCTGTTTACGCCATACATCATACGGCTTTTCCAGATAAACGATTTTGACTTTTGCTCCATAATCCGTAAACAAATCCACCAACTGTGAACGCATCAGTGAAGTAATATTTGTAGCATTCCATATAAAGTTTTCTCCTTTACGCAACCAAACCCGGGCTTCTTCTTTTGCCTGCTGGATAATCCACCCGTTACCGGATTTATCCGTAGGGTTGATTTTATATTTCCGGCGTAAAGCATCCGGACTCACCACCGGATAATCACTTTTCAGAGATTCCATGTAATAATCTTTACCCATTCCCGGGAGTCCCGCCAGCAAAATAACTTCACATTTAAAATCATCAAAAGGTATATACTCCACGTAGCTATTCTCCGTATGAAAATATCGAAATCGTGCATGCGGTGAAGCAAAATGCCTGGGTTCTTTCCAGCATCCACTCTCCCTGTACAATAACTCAAAGAGTTCTATATTTTCCAGCAATTGGCCTAAATCCTCACAAATCCGTCCCCTGGCATCAGCTTCTGCCAATAATTTCAGCCAGTAAGTATTCACCCGTAAAGAAGCTTCTATTACTTTTTTTCGCGGATCCGCACGTTCCATCACCCACAAGGGCAAGCCATGAAACCGCACCAGTGAAGCTATCTGTTCGCGTATCTGGAAAGGAACCGGGATTTCTTTATAAAGAATTGTCCGGGCAGTATATTCACCTTTGCGGGCATGGCCATGAGCCGAAATGATACCATTCCCTTCATTACAGGAAGAAGACCGTTTCTCTACATCATGCAACAACGCTGCAGTCCAAAGTATCTCCTGTTCCTGTATATCCAGTGCAGAGAAATCCTCCGTCCGTTTAAGCTCTTCCAATACCATCCGGGTATGAATAGCCACATTTCCTTCAGCATGATGCTGGCTATGTTGCTCTACCCTTTCCATATCAGCTACCCACGAAAAACGATTCCTCAGAGTATCCCAATTCTTATCCTCTGTTATTTTCCAATATCTGTTTTCCATTTACCTTCTCTCCCATTTTAATAGAGCTCTTTTCCAGTTCCGGCTCCAATGTTGGTCAGTTTTAACATGTCCTTTTCTCACATACTTAAATACATGGTGAGCAAAATCATCTACTTTATATTCGTCTATATTCCGGGTTACGACTCCTTCCCGACTGCAAGGCAATCCGGTATATACATCTGTCGAACCAAATACACCCGGAGCAGATGCCAGCGAAAGAACCTGCTGGCGATTTACCTCTTCCGTTAATGTAGCAACCGGTTGTATTCCTAATTCGGGAACTACCGGAAAGTCAAATAAAGCAGCATAAAATTTTACTTCCTCCCAGGATAGCCACACATCCTTACAGCGTACGGCAAAGACATAAAAATAAGATTCCAGTTTATCATATTCAATCGAGTGAACAGCATATAAATTTTCACCGAACACCTCTATGTCACCCAGGTCGTTTTTCAGAAACTCCCATTGTTCACACAATTGACGTGTCCAAGGAGAAATAGTAGGTGCCGCATGTGAACGGGCAAATACTCCATAACGACTCAGACAATTATTTTCGCCATCCAACTTTTCGGTATGTAATAAAGTCTGCATCCGGGTTATGTCGTTCCAATAAAAATGATTAATACGATCGTCACTCGTAGTACCGGGTGAGAACGGATAATGATACGTCCGTCCATATTTTTGTGATAACATAATTCAATTGATTTAGTGAATAAAATACAGAAAACCGTCTCCGGATTCACATCCGGAAAACAATCAAATGGAGGAAAGTCCTCCTATGTTCACTAAATAATTACATGACATAAATAC
>JAJBTP010000062.1 GCA_020860805.1 Tannerellaceae bacterium
AACTTATTAAAACAGGCGGAGAATCAGCGTTAAGTAATTTGTTGCCGGTTGTCGATGATTTCGAACGTGCTTTACAAAATATCCGTACAGCAGAAGATATTGAGGCTGTAAAAGAAGGAGTAGAGCTGATATATAATAAATTTATTTCATATCTGTCACAACAAGGGGTAAAACCTATTGAAGCTGTTGGAAAACCTTTTGATACGGAGCAGTTTGAGGCAATTGCAACTATTCCTGCACCGGAAGCAGATTTGAAAGGAAAAGTTCTGGACTGTGTTCAAACAGGTTATATACTGTATGATAAAGTTATTCGGCATGCTAAAGTAGTAGTAGGTGAATAACAGATACTGATTGGAACGAAAAAGAGAAAAGCAAATAACAAAAAATGGCGAAAAGAGATTATTATGAAGTTCTGGGGGTTGCCAAAAGTGCTTCTGCCGATGAAATAAAAAAAGCTTACCGTAAAAAAGCAATTGAATTTCACCCTGATAAGAATCCGGGCGATATGGTGGCTGAAGAGAAGTTTAAAGAAGCGGCAGAGGCTTATGATGTATTAAGCGACCCGCAAAAACGTCAACGATATGACCAGTTTGGGCATGCCGGTGTCGGAGGAGCCTCACAAGGTGGCTTCGGCGGTGGAATGTCAATGGATGATATTTTTTCACAGTTTGGAGATATCTTTGGAGGACATTTCGGTGGCTTTGGCGGTTTTAGTGGCTTTGGTGGTTCACGGAGTGGACGCCGGGTAAACCGTGGCTCAGACCTTCGTGTAAAAGTGAAGTTGACGCTGAAAGAGATTGCAACAGGGGTTGAGAAAAAGATAAAGGTGAAGAAATTTGTAGCCTGCCGTGAGTGTAATGGTAGCGGAGCAGAAGATGCTAACAGCACCAGGGCCTGTGATACCTGTCACGGTAGTGGAGTTGTTACCCGGGTAACAAATACTTTCCTGGGGCAAATGCAAACCCAGTCAACCTGTCCGACTTGTAATGGAGAAGGAAAGCTTACAACCAAAAAGTGTTCTCACTGTAGCGGGGAAGGCGTAGTTAAAGATGAAGAAGTAATCACAATCAACATTCCGGCAGGTGTTGCAGAAGGAATGCAACTATCTATGGGAGGCAAAGGAAATGCAGCCCGTCACGGAGGTGTTAACGGTGATTTATTGATTCTGGTAGAAGAAGAACGTCATCCGGAATTGATTCGTGATGAAAATGACTTATTATACAACCTGTTATTAAGTTTCCCTCAGGCAGCTATGGGAGGAACCGTAGAAGTTCCTACTATAGACGGAAAAGCAAAATTAAAGATTGAGCCGGGAACCCAACCTGGAAAAGTACTTCGTTTACGTAACAAAGGTTTGCCTTCTGTAAATAGTTACGGAACCGGTGACTTGCTGGTAAATGTAAGTATCTATGTACCGGAGACCTTATTTTCTTCAGATAAGGAACTTTTAAAGAAACTGGAAGATTCTCCTAATATACAGCCGAATAAATCGATGAAAGATAAAATCTTTAATAAATTCCGTAGTATGTTCGATTGACAACCTGCTAATTCCCTAAAGAGGGGATTTTGATATTATCATATATAAGGCCATAGAGTATTTGCTCTGTGGCTTTTTATTTTAAGAAATTTCTTGTGAAAGGTTCGAAGTGTATCTCTTTATAATCCGGAGATAAGGTTTGTAAAAGCGGGATATGTCCTTTGTCCATCCCGGCGTGTTTAAACAGAACTTCTCCGTTCAATACACTAAATCCTTTATAATAGCAGGCACCTCCGTGACAATCTACATATATATAAACAAATGTCCGTTTCGGGAATTCCCGGCTAAAAGGAAGCAGATTATCTTCTATGCTATATAAGGTTTCATATAGTTCGTCATATAATTCCTCTGATAATTCACCATTTTCTTCGTGGGAATCAAAATAAAAATCTTCGTTGACCTGTCCGATTAACCCTTTGAAGCCGGAATCAAATGGTTTAATTATTAGCATTGGAAATCTTTTTGCCAATTGTTTTATCAGCAGTTGATCATCCATATCATTATAGGTTGTTATGATATTTAATCACCGTACTCCCATACAAATTTAATTTACTTTTTATTGAAACAGGCATACTGGTATAACATTCCGGAAGAGTCCCCCTTTTAGAAAGCGGAGGGGTTATTCTGCGGGTTGATACATATACCGTTTGATGCTTCGTTTAGGAGTTTTCTCAAATTCTTCCTGTAGAAGTTTAAAGCTTTGAAACCTTACTGTACGAAGGCATTTCATTATTTAATTCATCGATATTTTTCTGCATCAGTTTATTTAACTGGTCATGATTCATACCGGCTTTATCCACCTGTTCCCAATCCGGATAGATGAGTGCCACCAGTTTGCCGTTTTGTGAGATAATCAATGATTCGGCTACATACAACATGTTATTCAGTGTATCTTCTATTTCTTCCGGATAAATATTCTGGCCACTGGCACCTAAAATCATGGTTTTACTGCGTCCACGGATAAAAAGGAAACCATCCGAATCAATTGCGCCCAAATCACCTGTACGCATCCAGCCATCCTCCGTCATGACGGATTTAGTCGCTTCCGGATTTTTATAATAGCCTAACATAACGTTTGTACCACGTACTAATATTTCTCCGACAATAGTTTCCTGGTCAGGAGATTCAATTTTAGCTTCCATTCGTTCTACAATACGTCCGACGGATCCGGCTTTAAATGTATCCCATTGCTCATACGAAATGAGAGGGCCGCATTCAGTCATACCATATCCTACTGTATAACGGAAATTGATAGCTTTCAGAAAGTTTTCAACTTCCCTGTTTAGAGCGGCACCTCCGATGATTATTTCACCGAAATTACCTCCAAACGAGTCTTCAAGTTTATTTTTGATTACCTGTAATAGTTTCCTGTTGACAACCGGAAGTTTTAACAGAACTTTCATCATTGGTTTTTCCAGTTCCGGGAAAATCTTATTTTTGATTATCTTTTCAATAATAAGAGGTACTGCCAGAATAAGGGAAGGTCTTACGGTAGCAAAAGCTTCGGCTATAATTTTAGGACTTGGTGTACGGGTAAGAAAATGAACATGACAGCCTTTATTAAAAGAGTTCAGTATTTCAAAAGCTAAACCATACATATGCGCCATCGGCAACATACAAACAATGTTGTCGCCGGCATTTACAAAAGGAACATTATCGGATGCAAACTGTGTATTACTCCACAAACTACGGTAAGGAAGCATCACCCCTTTTGAGAAACTGGTAGTTCCGGATGTATAATTGAGTACAGCCAGTTCGTTCGGTTTTTCTACATGATATTTGACGTCATTAGGAGAGAAGGAGTGTGGATATTTTTTCCCGAAATACTCGTTGATACGGTTGCATACCATATGAACATCCTTATTGCGGGCATCAATTACCGAAAAGTTATCCAGAAGCATAAATAGCCGGACATCAGGCATTTTGCTTTCATTCATATTTTCCCAGTTGCTGTTGGCAGCCAGCACCGCTTTCGCTTCCGAATGGTTAACGATGTGATGGATATTATCCGGCTTGAAGTCATGCAGAATAGGGACTACAACAGCCCCGTAGGCCAGTGTGCCATAAAAACAAATAGCCCAGTTGGAAGAGTTACGTCCTACCAAAGCTATTTTATCCCCTTTCTTTATCCCGGCTTGTTTCAGGATGATATGATATTTCTCGATACGGCGGGCTGCATCTTTATAATGAAAAG
>JAJBTP010000574.1 GCA_020860805.1 Tannerellaceae bacterium
TGAATACACAGAAAAAGTAAAGAAGGATAAAATCACCGGTTTGTAAAAATAGGACATTCTCTGGTTGCAGGGATCCGGAAGCATTCCTAATCTATGCTAAAATAGTCGGAATAAGGTTTACAGTGGTTAAGATATTCGCCTGGTGTATAGCCGGAAAATATTTTAAACTCTTTATTCATATGAGATAAATCATAGTAGCCACAATCAAAAGCAACATGTTGAAGCTGATGGTAAGACTGTGTGTGAAGAAGATACAAAGCCCGCTGGAAACGCTGTATACGAATAAATTCTTTCGGATTCACCCCAATGTATTCCTGGAAAATCCGTTTGTATTGCTTGGGGCTTAAACAACTTATTTCAGCCATGCTGCTGAGGGTGGTCTCTGTCTCTTTCTTTAGTAAATCAATAGAGGGAATTAGTCTTTGAATATTAAACAACCTGTTCTCAGCCAAAGCTTTTATAAAATAAGTTTCCAATAGGGTAAGACGATGGTCCCGGGAAGCCAGATACAATTCTTCTTCCATTTCTTTTATCCAGGGTAATCCCAAATCACACAAACTAATGGTTGAGTCATATAATTCAGACATAGAAAAGGGAAAAAAGCTTTGGCACCATACGGGTGGAAAACGATGGTTAGTATGTCTATATCCGAATGGAGGTTTAAATCTTCATAGCCAACTATTTGTCCTCCTAAAAAGGCGCGGGGTTGCCAGCTGTTGCGTGTACCGGAATACAGCTTATCAGTGAAATGAATAATTAATTGCATACATCCTGTCGGAATAACCCGTTGTATCTTCTCTCTGTTACCCGAACATTGGAAAGTCCAGTAATAAGATATATAAGGAGATAAAAGAGGATGGGGTTTTGTAATGCTATAATTATCCATTCAGATTGATACGTAAATACTTTAATATGTGCAAATATATTGATTTTCACTTTTGACTCTTTATTTTTCCTTGTATTTATTACGTACCTTTGTAATACAAAAACAAACACGAAAAGTTATGTCATTATTATTCCCTACTGATTTGCCTTATAAAGTGGCAGATATGAGTCTGGCAGAATTTGGCCGGAAAGAAATAGAAATAGCTGAACATGAAATGCCGGGTCTGATGGCTATCCGTCAGAAATATGCCGGTCAGAAACCCTTACAGGGTGCCCGTATTACCGGTTCATTACATATGACTATACAGACAGCTGTCCTGATAGAAACATTAGTCGATTTGGGTGCTGATGTTCGTTGGGCAAGCTGCAATATATTTTCAACACAGGGCCATGCAGCTGCGGCTATTGCGGCAACAGGAGTTCCTGTATTTGCCTGGAAAGGTGAAACCCTGGAAGAATACTGGTGGTGTACCGACATGGCACTCCGTTTTCCGGAAGGAAAAGGCCCTCATATGATTGTAGATGACGGAGGAGATGCTTCCTTATTAATTCATTGGGGATACCGTGCGGAAAAAGATGCGGAAACCATCAACCGGGTAGGAAGCAATCATGAGGAACAGGTTATTCTGGATACATTGAACCGTATCCTGCAGGAAGATAATAACCGTTGGAGCCGTACGGTTGCCGAGATGAAAGGTGTATCCGAGGAAACGACTACAGGTGTACACCGTTTATACCAGATGATGGAAAAAGGTGAATTGTTGGTGCCGGCCATTAATGTAAATGACTCGGTAACCAAATCAAAATTTGATAACCTGTATGGATGCCGTGAGTCATTGGCAGATGGTATCAAACGGGCTACAGATGTGATGATTGCAGGTAAAGTGGTAGTTGTAGCAGGATATGGAGATGTAGGTAAAGGGTGTGCACATTCTATGCGTTCATACGGGGCACGGGTAATTGTAACTGAAATTGACCCTATCTGTGCTTTGCAGGCTGCTATGGAGGGATTCGAAGTAACCACTATGGAAGAGGCTGTAAAAGAAGGTAATATTTTCGTTACTACAACCGGAAACCGCGACATCATTACCATTGAGCATATGACTCAGATGAATGATCGGGCTATTATCTGTAACATCGGACATTTTGATAATGAAATACAGGCAGATAAACTGGTTAACTATCCGGGCATCGTTCATACGAATATTAAACCACAGGTAGATAAATATACCTTCCCAACCGGAAACTCTATATTCCTGCTGGCAGAAGGCCGTTTGGTAAACCTGGGTTGTGCAACAGGTCACCCCTCCTTTGTAATGAGTAATTCATTTACCAATCAGGTATTAGCTCAATTAGACCTTTGGCAAAGAGATTATGAAGTAGGTGTTTACCGTCTGCCGAAGCGATTGGATGAAGAAGTTGCCCGTTTGCACCTGGAACGTATTGGTGTAAAACTAAGTACACTCACCAAAGAGCAGGCCGATTATATCGGGGTTCCGGTAGAAGGTCCTTACAAAGCTGAGCACTACAGATATTAAATAGGTGAAAAGGAGATAACTCAACGTTTGGTTTATCTCCTTTTCTTCTTGCACTTTATTATTTATCCTATGTATTTATCCTTTGTCATCCCTGTTTATAATCGTCCTCAGGAAATGGATGAATTACTGCAAAGTCTTACGGAACAAACGGTTCCGGATTTTGAAGTTATTGTCGTAGAAGATGGTTCCCAGGTAAAAAGTGACAACGTAGTCGATAAGTGCAAGGATTATTTCCCGCTTTCTTATTATTTTATTCCCAATGGTGGCCCCGGGCAGGCTCGTAATTACGGAGCTAACTATGCAAAAGGGGAATATATCATTGTTTTGGATTCCGATTGTATTTTACCCTCCGGATATATCGAAGCCGTAAAAAAAGAAGTAGCCTTAACAAATGCAGATGCTTTTGGTGGTCCCGACCGTGCTTCTGAATCTTTTACAAATGTACAAAAGGCAATCAATTACTCGATGACATCCTTTTTTACTACCGGAGGAATCAGAGGTGGCAAAAAAGAGATGGATAAATTTTATCCCCGTAGTTTTAATATGGGAGTCCGTAAAAGTGTCTGGGATAGATTAGGTGGATTCTCAAAAATGCGGTTCGGAGAAGATATTGATTTCAGTATCCGTATTTATAAGGGAGGATATAAAGTTGCCTTGTTTTTATCTGCCTGGGTATACCATAAACGTCGTACAGACTGGAGAAAGTTCTTCCGGCAGGTATACAATTCCGGCATAGCACGTATTAATTTATATAAGAAATACCCTGACTCTTTAAAACCGGTTCATTTACTTCCTGCCCTATTTACCTTAGGCTGTCTGTTTTTCCTGATAGGAAGTATTTTCTGTATATATAGTTTGTTCCCTTTAGGCTGCTATGCTTTACTGGTTTTTACAGATTCTTCTGTTCGTACTAAAAGTATAAAAATAGGCTTCCTGTCTATTCTCTCCTCTTATATCCAACTCATAGGGTATGGAACAGGTTTTTTAACTGCCGTCTGGAATCGCCTGATATTACGTAAAGGTGAGTTTGCCGCTTTCGAAAAGACCTTCTACAAATAATTTTCTCTCCTTAAAGCCAGGTTTTTCCTTTCACCCTTCACAAATCTCTGTAAGTTTTTGAATTACAGCATAAAACCCTGTGAAGGGTAGGGTGAAGGGAAAAGTCAACCCTTCACAGGACAAGTCAGTCAATAGAAATTTTGATTATTCTAAGGTAAAAGTATACTATTTCTGCCTAATACTTCGTTTTATAGTATATGGAAGGTTGCTCTGTTGTGCCTTCAAAATCTTTTTCACCCGGGTGGAAC
>JAJBTP010000361.1 GCA_020860805.1 Tannerellaceae bacterium
CTTTTTACGCTGTTTTTGTTTATTAGTATATCTTGTCAAACGAATCATATGAAGATCAAATTTAATAAAGACGTAGTTCCGCCTATAGCGGAAAAGAAAGAACATCTGAGAATTATTCACGGAGATACCGTGAATGATCCCTATTACTGGATGTATGACTATTTTGGTAAAGGTTCTGATGCCGATCAGGTTATCCATTACCTGGAACAGGAGAATACTTATGTCGAGGCTGTTATGGCAGAAACAGAAGGATTACAGGAACAACTCTTTCAGGAAATGAGAGGCCGTATTAAAGAAACGGACGAGAGTGTACCTGTTTATAAAAATGGTTATTACTATTATACCCGGACGGAAGAAGGAGAGGAATATTTCAAGTATTGCCGTAAAAAAGGGAGTCTGGATGCTCCGGAAGAGATTTTGCTGGATGTCGACGAAATGGCTAAAGGCTTTACGTATTATTCTGTAAGAGGTTTTACTATCAGTGAAGACAATAATCTGTTAGCCTATGGAGTAGATAGTGTAAGCCGCCGGCAGTATTCTATTTATGTAAAGAACCTGCAAACCGGTGAAATCTATGACGAACAGATTCATAATACAACCGGAGCAGCTGTATGGGCTAATGATAATAAGACACTTTTTTATACCTCACAGAACCCTTCTACTTTATTAACGGAAAAGATATACCGTCATACGTTAGGAAGTGACAGTAAGACCGATGTACTTGTATATGATGAAAAAGATAACAGTAATTATATCTGGGTGGCTAAAAGTAAAAACAGTAACTATATATTTATTTATTCTTCTGCGACTCTCTCATCAGAAATGTTTATGATAGAGGCCGATAAACCTTTATCTGCATTCCGCTCTTTTCAACCTCGTATAGAAGAGGTATTGTATGAAGCCGTTTCCCTGGAGGATCGTTTCCTGATTCTGACCAACAAGGATGCTATAAATTTCCGTATCATGGAATGTCCGTTAAATCAGACCGGCGTGGAAAACTGGAAAGAATATATTCCACACCGGGAAGATGTATTGGTAGAGAGTGTGGAGGAGCTTAAAGACTTTATAGTCATAGAAGAACGGAAAGAAGGATTGATATTCATACGTATGCGTAATCTGCAGACAGGGGAAGAACATTATCTGGATTTTGGCGAGCCTACCTATACAGCCTACGTTTCCTCTAATCCGGAATATAATACAGATAAAGTCAGATATGGCTATACTTCACTGACTACTCCGGGCTCTACCTATGATTATAATATGGTAACTCATGAGAAAACGCTTTTAAAAGAAAGGGAAGTCCTGGGTGGATATAATAAAGATGATTATCATACGGAACGTTTATATGCTACCGCAGGAGACGGAGTGAAAATTCCTCTTTCAGTTGTTTATAAAAAAGGTGTGAAAAAGGATGGTAAAGCACCCCTTTTATTATATGGCTACGGAAGTTATGGAGCCACCATGGATCCGGGATTCAGTAGCAACCGGCTGAGTCTGTTAAACCGTGGTTTTATATATGTGATAGCTCACATCCGGGGTGGGCAGGAGATGGGACGTCAATGGTATGAAGATGGTAAACTGATGAAGAAAGTAAATACATTTACCGATTTTATTGATTGTGCTCAGTTTCTTATCCGGGGAAAATATACCAGCCCCGAACATTTGTATGCTCAGGGAGGTAGTGCCGGTGGATTATTAATGGGGGCTGTGATTAATATGGAACCGCAATTGTGGCACGGAGTCATTGCCGATGTACCCTTTGTGGATGTAGTTAATACCATGTTGGATGAAGACATTCCTTTGACAACAAACGAATTTGATGAATGGGGTAATCCGAAAGAGGAAGCCTATTATCACTATATAAAGCAATATAGTCCTTATGAAAATATAGAGAGGAAAGAATATCCGAATATGTTGGTAACAACCGGACTGCATGATAGCCAGGTACAATATTTTGAGCCGGCAAAATGGGTGGCAAAACTAAGAGATATGAAAACGGATAAAAATGTCCTTTTACTCAAAACGAATATGGATTTCGGACACGGGGGGGCCAGTGGGCGGTTTGATTATCTGAAAGAAATAGCGCTTGAATATGCTTTTCTACTCACCTTAGAAAAAATAAGTGAATGAAATCAACTCCTTTTTGTACTCCCGGAGAGGAACTGGCAAATACAGTTTCACATGCCGTAGGAATCGTGTTAGGAGTTATCGCAGGATTTATTCTTTTATCTACAGCAGTTGCCGGTCCCTATGCCTGGGCAGCGGGTAGTGTGGCTGTTTATCTGGCCGGAATGCTTGCGTCCTATATTACTTCAACCTGTTATCATGGTTGCCGGAATGAAAACAGGAAAGCAATGTGGAGAAGATTTGATCACGCGGCTATTTATCTGCATATTGCCGGAACCTATGTACCTTTTACTATGCTTATTTTTTATGAAGCACCTGTTTGGGGATGGATACTTTTTATAGGTATGTGGTTGGCGGCAGGTGTAGGCTTAGTGGTTAGTTTTAAGAACCTGAAAAAACATAGTCATCTGGAAGCCATTTGCTTTGTATTAATGGGAGGGAATATTCTATTTGCTTTCCGGCCTTTAATGCAGGCTTTGCATACCATAAATAGCTTTTCATCCCTGTACTGGCTGATAGGCGGAGGCATATTTTATATTGCCGGAGCAGTCTTTTATTCTTTGACCAGGCGAAGATATATGCATACGGTTTTCCATGTATTTGTATTAGGCGGAACCGTTTGCCACGCTACGTCTATTTATCTGTTGTTCTAATTTTTTCTACAAGCTGAAATAAAGCCACGAATATACTCCATGGGTGTCCGGAAGATTTTATTTAATTGAAAAACCAGTGCTCATGTTAGTCTGCGGTAACTTATAAAAGCAGTAAAGAACAAAGAGGTTTTCTCTGTATTGAGAAACCCTCTTTATTTTTATACTAATATAGTATTAATAGATGATTGTTAATACGATATATACGGCACCTAAAATAATAGCGGCAATACCTAATTTCCCTTGTAAAGGAATTAGTTTAGCTAATAGTTGTTCTCCTTTTTCTGCAGATTTCGGGTTTTTTGACAGAACATATTTGGCTATCAAACCATACCCCATGATGAAGCCTAAAGCAGCCTGTACCACTGAAACCAAGGTCCACATAATCCACACCAAAGGAACAAAACTTAACCAGTTCAGGTTAAGAATACATTGTACAATCCCCCATAAACCGGCAATACAAAATACAACACCAATCCAGCCCTGATAGGGGGTAATTTTGTCTAATAACTCTTTTGCATCTGGTTTTCTTGATAAAAGAAGGGAAGGAACGGCTAAAATTCCGAGAATAATTAATTCTAATCCATAGATCATAATACGGTAAATTTAAATAAGTTAGTAAAATCTTTTTCTTTTTGTTCGGTGCAAAGATAAGAAAGTTTGATGAAATATTGCAAAAATACTTCATTCTATATTGAAAAGTCTGAAAGATAAATAGAGTTTGAAAGTTATTCCGGCTTTTGTTACACGTCACTTTTATTCCGGTTTGAAAACTTTCCGATATAGAAAATAACTAATCCAATCAGAAATAAAACAGCAATACCTCCTACTACATAGAGTAGGATAGATGATATAACCCGGACTCCTATTACCAGAAAAGTAATAAATAAAATAAGGGAGATAACTCCAATTCCGATTAATACGTTTTTCAGTGTTTGCATAACTCTTTTTC
>JAJBTP010000113.1 GCA_020860805.1 Tannerellaceae bacterium
ATATTCTACTAATTACAAGCTACCAGCTACTAACTACATAATTATTTAAATTTTTCCGTTAACTCTTTTATTATTCTGATAGGTGATTTTCGTTCGTACAGAATTTCGTATAGAGCATTCAGAATAGGCATATCTACCTTATATTCTTCGTTGATTTCCTGAATGCATTTGGTCCCGTAATACCCCTCGGCAATCATTTCCATTTCCAACTGGGCTATTTTTACAGAATATCCTTTTCCAATCATGGTTCCGAAAATCCGGTTCCGGCTGAAACGTGAATAGGCGGTAACTAACAGGTCACCCAGATAGACAGAATCTGTAATATCCCGATCTACCGGGTTAACTACAGCCAGAAAACGGCGCATTTCCTCAATGGCATTACATAATAATACGGCCTGAAAGTTATCTCCATACTTCATTCCATGACAAATACCGGCTACAATTGAATATACATTCTTTAAAACAGATGCATACTCAATACCGGTTACATCATGATTGTGTGTATTTTTAAGATACTGGTTTCTGAAAACGCCTGAGATAGCAGTCAGGTTGTCATCATTTGTACATCCTAACGTAAGATAAGACAGACGTTCCAATGCAATTTCCTCTGCATGGCAGGGGCCACCGATAATGGCAATCTGATCTACCGGAACATTATATTTTTCAGCAAAATAGTCTGTTATCAACATATTTTCTTCCGGTACCAATCCTTTAATAGCAGAAATGATAAATTTATTCTGCAGAGAGGTATGGACCTTTCTCAAATGTTCTTTAAAGAAAGGTGAAGGTGTTGCAAAAATCAACGTATCTGAGTCCTCTATAGCCTGGTTGATATCTGAATAAAATGTGATTTTATCAATATCAAATCTTATACTGGTCAGGTAATTCGGATTATGTTTAAGCTGTTTAAACTCCTCTATACTTTCCGGTTTCCGCATATACCAGTTTATACTTTCCTGTGTGGAAAGTACGATCTTAGCTAAAGCAGTAGCCCAGCTCCCCCCGCCCATGATCGCAATTTTTTCGGGTAGGTTCATCCTTTTACTGTTGTTTTGCTGCATTTGAAATCCATTGCTCCACAGCTTCTGCTGTTGGATTTTGTAATTCAAGTTTATGCTTTTTATTCAATTCGCAAAGTTCTTGTCTTACTTTGTTAGGATTTGCCTCAGCTAATTCCTCTACCGTATTATACCCTGATTTCTGAAGGACAGGAACCCATGCTTCTTCGACACCTACAGCAGTATATTTGTCAATAGTATCCTTTTTAGCTGTTTTTTCAGGACGCATCTGTGGGAAGAATAAAACTTCCTGAATGCTTTCCTGACCCGTTAGGAACATTACCAGACGATCCATACCGATACCCATACCACTCGTGGGAGGCATGCCGTATTCTAATGCACGAAGGAAATCATTATCAATAAACATGGCTTCGTCATCCCCTTTTTCACTTAAACGTAACTGTTCCTCGAAACGGGCACGTTGATCAACCGGATCATTCAGTTCAGAATAAGCATTAGCAATTTCTTTACCATTAATCATTAATTCGAAACGTTCGGTTAACTCCGGATTGTTCCGGTGTTTTTTAGTTAATGGTGACATTTCGATAGGATAATCGGTAATAAAGGTTGGCTGGATATAGTTATGTTCACATTTGTCTCCAAAAATGGCATCTATGAGTTTACCTTTACCCATAGTTTCATCCTGGTCAACACCTAATTGTTTACAAACCTCCCGTAACTGTTCTTCATTCATTCCATTGATATCGATACCTGTATTTTCTTTAATAGCATCAATCATGGATATTCTCTTATAAGGGGCTTTGAAATCAATTTCTTTATCACCGATTTTCACTTTAGTGGAACCATGTACGTCCATACATATTTTCTCAAGCAGTTGCTCGGTGGTATCCATCATCCAATTGTAATCTTTATAAGCTACATAGATTTCCATGCAGGTAAATTCCGGATTATGGGTACGGTCCATTCCTTCGTTCCGGAAGTTACGGCTAAACTCATATACCCCCTCAAAACCTCCTACAATCAGACGTTTCAGGTATAGTTCATTCGCAATACGCAGATATAAAGGGATATCCAACGCATTGTGATGTGTAATGAACGGACGTGCTGTAGCACCACCGGGAATGCTTTGCAACACAGGTGTATCTACTTCCAGATATCCCCGGCTGTTAAAGAATTCACGCATGGAATTAAATATTTTAGTACGTTTAATGAAGATATCTTTTACAGTATCGTTTACAATTAAGTCTACATAACGCTGACGGTAACGTAGTTCCGGATCGTTGAAGCCATCATATAGCACACTATCTTTCTTTTTTAAGATAGGTAACGGACGTAAAGATTTAGAGAGAACGGTTAACTCCTGTGCATGCACAGAAATTTCTCCCATCTGGGTACGGAATACGTATCCTTTAATACCTACGAAATCTCCAATATCCAGTAATTTCTTAAATACAGTATTATATAATTCCTTATCTTCTCCCGGACAAATATCATCTCTTGAAATATACACTTGTATGCGTCCTTCCGAATCCTGTAACTCCATAAATGAGGCTTTCCCCATAATACGGCGGCTCATGATACGTCCGGCTATACTAACAGGACGAGGTTCTTCATCATCCTTGAAGTTTTGTTTTATTTCGTTGGAATAAGCATTCGTTACATACTCGGCAGCGGGGTAGGGTTCAATGCCCAGCTGGCGCAACTGATCCATACTATTGCGTCTGAAAATTTCCTGTTCGCTCAGTTCTAATAAATTCATTATGCTATCATTTAGTATAATTCCGCACAAAAGTACAAAAACAATTGATAATTAGCAATGAACGTTTGGTATTTCCGGCTAAAGGTGAAGATGTTAACTGTTTATTAATAAAACACCCTCTATTCAAGTCATTTAACTTAAACAGAAGGTGTTCTTTTTACATTTTTCGTGGAAGATTATCTCTTATTGTAATCTGAATATGATGGGGAGAGTATATCTCACTCTGACTATTTCTCCCTTATTAGTTCCTGGTTCCCATGTAGGCATTTCTTTTACCAAACGGATGGCTTCCTGATTCAGATCTTCGGAAATCCCTCTTACCACCTGGATGTCACTTATACTTCCGTCTTTTTCAACCGTATAGCTTATAACTACTCTTCCCTGTTCACCTGCATTTTTAGCAGTTTCCGGATAGATGGTATTGGTTGCGATGTATTTTAACATTTCATTCTCCCCTCCAGGATAACGGGGCATACCATCTACAACTTGGTATACTTTATCTCCCTCCTGCCATGCTGACTTTATGCTGTCTATTCCCTTTTTATGGGTGGCAGATAAAGAAAATACACAGAGTATACCGATCATAATTATTCCTGTTAAACCTATAACTTCCCTAATGTACTGTTTCATATTCTTTTACTTTTAAATGTTTGACAGTTGCAATATAAACGATTAATTCGTAAAAACGAAATATTCGTATATTGTTTTTGTTTAATTAATAGTTTATTATGATTTATTCGTAGTTGTATTGTGTGGGTTAACTATAATAGATATTCTTTATTGAGCAGTTAATCGCCTGAAATGAATAAGAAAACGTCCTTATAGTGTAAATTTGAGAGTAATCAGAGCTTGTTTTTATGTTTTTGAGCATGTTTTTTTGGATGAAATAGAAATTTAATATGTTTTACAGCACGTTTTTCGAAAAAAAGTTGTATCTTTGTAT
>JAJBTP010000019.1 GCA_020860805.1 Tannerellaceae bacterium
TTTATAAAGTTTATGGATTGCCCGTGCCTGTTTATAGTTAATATAGGGATGAGACCGTAATTCCTCTTCTGTTAATTGATTAATATATACTTTTCTGATTAATAAAGCATCTGCTTTAAACCAATCCTTTAATTGGCTAAATCTATCTTCTTCAATACCATAAACTTCTTTTAATTGCTCCACAGAGTAAAAGCCTCCTAACAGTTCCCGGTATTTAATAATCCGGTTGGCAAAAACAGGGCCTATACCAGGTACTTTTTTAATGTTATAGTATCCGCGCTATTTAATTCAACAATTGTTCCCCGGGTAAATTTTTCCTGTTTATAGGAGGAGGCAGGAATCGTTTGACCGGTTATCGTTTGATGGGTAAGAGAAGAGTTCATGGGGTGAATCTTCTCTTCACTACAGTAGTGTAACAATATCCATGTCAGGGTGATAAGAAATAGTAATACGGTAAGAGCATGTCGCTCACCTTTTGAAAAATAAAACAGATCTTTCCATTGCATAAAAAGTAAGGTTTTAAGGTTAAGTTACTATTAAAAAATAATTTTTTTATTCGAAAAACCCCTGTATTATTTTTATAAGTCCCAACTCATTCAGAAAGATTAAGCCAATAGCAATAGGGGCTATATACTTCATGAAAAAAGCATAGGTATTAAAAAAATAAAACGGAGTAGTTCCCTCATTTGTTAATTCTGCTTTGAGAATCTTTCTGTCTACTCTGAAACCCACATAAATACAAATCATCATTCCCCCTAAAGGAAGCATAATTTTAGCTGTAATATAATCCAGAAAATCGAAGAAAGTTAATCCAAAAATAGTATATTCTTTTAATATTCCCATGGATAACGAACTAAATACTCCCAGTATTAGTACTCCTACCGATACCCATAAAGCAGCGCGCGAGCGTAACATATGATATTCTTCATGTACATAGGCCGTTGCCACTTCATGTAAGGAGATAGTGGAAGTTAAGGCTGCAACCCCTAACAGAATAAAAAATATCAGTGACCACAAACCTCCCATAGGTAACTGGTTAAACACATTCGGAAGAGTGATAAATACTAATTCCGGACCTGCGGTAGGTTCTATTCCAAAACTAAATACAGCCGGAAAGATCATAACTCCGGCTAATATAGCTACAAGAGTATCCAAAATTGTGACCTCTAAAGCTGTTTTTTGAAGATTGGTATCTTTTCCGAAATAAGAAGAATAAGTAATAAGGCAACCCATTCCAATGCTTAAAGAGAAAAATGCCTGTCCCATAGCACTTAGCACAACAGAGGAATTAATCTTACTAAAATCAGGTTTAAAAAGAAATTCCAATCCCTTACTTGCATCAGGTAGTGTTACGGAACGGACACATAAAATAACAAGAAATAAGAACAGGAGAGGCATCATAATCTTAGAGGCTCGCTCTATCCCTTTTTTTACTCCCGAAACAATAATTACATGAGTCATTACTCCAAAAAGAACAGTCCAGAAAATCGGACGGAAAATACCACTCGAAAAAAGAGTAAAATCTCTCTGGAATTCTTCCGCACTTTTTCCGCTTAATGAATTCGTTAAAGCCTGGTAAATATACTCCAGTGTCCAGCCTGCAACGACATTATAAAAACCCAGGATAAAAAATGCAGCAAAGACTCCATTATAACCAATGAGACTCCATTTAGTCCCCGGAGCCATGACTTTAAAAGCTCCCGCTGCATTCCGGCGTGATTTTCTTCCAATAAAAAATTCAGTAATCATTACCGGTAAACCCAGACAAATAATACAGACAAAATAAATGAGAAGGAACGCGGCACCACCGTTTGCCCCTGTCATATAAGGGAAACGCCAGATATTACCTAATCCAACTGCACATCCGACTGTTGCTAATACGACTCCTAATTTACTCCCGAATGTTACTCGTTTTTTCGTAGACATAAAAAATATAGTTTTGGAGTAGCCGGTAGTTGATAGATAATATTCAGTAGAAAACTTTTTATTTAAACTATGTAATCTACTAATTACTGTCTTCCAACTATTAACTACTATTTTATTATATCACAACTCCGTCCCGGATATGTATAATCCGGTCCGTATCAGCTGCTAATTGTTCGTCATGTGTTACTATTACAAAAGTTTGTTTCATTTTATCCCTTAATTCAAAAAACAGGGCATGTAATTCTTCTCTGTTTTTTGTATCTAGGCTTCCGGAAGGTTCATCCGCAAGAATAACCGAAGGATTATTAATCAGAGCCCGTGCTACTGCTACCCGTTGTTTTTCTCCGCCGGATAACTCTGCCGGTTTATGTTCCATCCGGTCACTGAGGTTCAGGAAGTCCAGAATTTCCTTGGCTTCTTTTTCTGCCTTATCTTTAGGTGTTCTTCCTATCAAGGCGGGAATCATTACATTTTCCAAAGCTGTAAACTCAGGTAATAGTTGATGAAACTGGAATACAAAGCCAATGTTTTGATTTCGGAAAGCCGCGAGTTCTTTATCATTTAGTTTCCCTGTCTCGGTGCCGTTGATAAAAAGTTTTCCCTGATCCGGAGAATCTAATGTTCCGATGATTTGTAAAAGGGTTGTTTTACCTGCTCCGCTTGGACCAACGATAGATACTATTTCGCTATCATTGATAGTCAGGTCAATCCCTTTTAACACCTGTAGTGTTCCGAAACTTTTTGTAATACCCTGAGTTATTATCATGTTTATTAAATGTTTCTGATTACATAGGATGCAAGAAAACAACCGAATGTTGCAGGCATATAAGAAACTGTCCCTACAGTAGTCCGTTTATTCTGTTCATTTTCAACCTCTATTACAGCTTCCGGATTCGCTGTCTCAGTAGAGAAAACAACCGGAATCCCTTTTTTATACCTTTATGCCGTAAGCGTTTTCTGACTACTTTAGCCAGTGCACAATCTGTTGTTTTGGATATATCTGTTATTTTCACCTGAGATGGGTCTATTTTGCCTCCGGCACCCATAGAGGAAACAATACGTAAATTAAGTTGATAGGAATGATATATGAGGAGTACTTTAGGGCTGAGAGAATCAATGGCATCCACTACGAAATCATAAGGAGCAGAAGTAAGGATTTCCTGCAACCTGTCATCCTTCAAAAACTCGTTGATAACTGTTAATTCTATTTCCGGATTGATATCTTTCAATCGTTCTGCCACCACTTCTGCTTTAGGTTTTCCTAATGTAGAATGTAAAGAAGGTAACTGGCGGTTCAGATTACTCTCATTTACTATATCTCCGTCAATAATAGTCATTTTTCCTATTCCGGCACGACAGATTTGTTCAGCAGCATATGCTCCTACACCTCCCAGGCCAATTACTAATACGTGCCGCTCCTTCAGATAATTCATCCGGTCGGTTCCCAGTAAAAGTTCGGTCCTGCTATTCCATTGATAACCCATTTTCTTCAATTTGATTACAAAAATAATGATAAATAGCGTTTTTCATAAATGGAAAGAATGCTTTTGAGAACTTTTTTATCTTTTTCGCTAAAGACCCCTATGAATCCCGGATGTCTTTAACAACCTTTATGCTTCTCTTTTCCTATTTATCAATATGTCAAAATGTTAAATAAAAGCGCTGAGAATGGGTTATATGTGATTAGTGAGACCAGGGTAAAAATTTATCTTCTTCTCCTCTCTTTTAGAAAATACAGAGTGTAAAAGTTTCTGTATAGAATGGGGCAAATGGAAAGTTAATTTAGATAAGAT
>JAJBTP010000513.1 GCA_020860805.1 Tannerellaceae bacterium
GACATATTTACCTACCGGGTAGGTGAATATAGAATTTCTCTTTTATCAGAAGCCCAGCAAAATGCGATGCCCAACATTCTGATTGGTGTTACTCCAGAAATTTTGAATAAATATGCCCCTGAAGGTACTTTCCCCAATGCCATGAATGCCTTTCTGGTACAGTCGGAAAATAAAAATATACTCATTGATACGGGTTTAGGAAATCAGTTGTTTGAACGTCTTTCTACCCTGAATATAACTCCTGAAAAAATAGATGTTATTCTGATTACGCATATGCATGGCGATCATATCGGGGGACTCCTTAAAAACGGAACTGTGATGTTTCCGAATGCTCAACTATACATTCCACAACCAGAACATGATTACTGGATGAGTGATGACGAAATGTACCAGGTTCCGGAAAAAAGCCAGATGAGTTTCACCAATGCACGGGCTGTTATCGCTGCCTATAAAGACCGTCTTCATTTATTTGTTCCGGGAGATATAAATCAGACTGACGAAATTATACCCGGATTTAAATCAATCGCAGCGTATGGACATACACCAGGACATACCTGTTATTTAATGGAATCCGGAAATGCTAAAATGTTAATATGGGGAGACCTGACACATGCGATGGCTATTCAGATGCCACACCCTGAAATAGCGGTAACCTATGATATTAATCCGGAACTGGCGATTGAATCCAGACTTAAAATACTGAAATACGTAAAGGATAATTATATTCCTATAGCCGGCATGCATATTGCTTATCCGGGTATGGGTAAAGTAACAGACTCACCGGATGAAGGATATATCTTTACACCTCTCCGTTGAATAAACTATTTTGATACACAGATAGAGAAACGCTGGTTATGCAGAAATGTATAGTCAGCATTCTTTTTTTAAAAAGTTCTGCTCTTTCTCTTTAAAAGTATGCACCCTATCTATCGTATACCAGTTGGTACACGACGGGAACACATTGGAAGCTGCTCGTATACCATTGGAATCCGCTCGTATACCAACTGGCATACGAAGCATAGGATACTATCTTTTTACCGATTTGTTATACAGATACATTCGCTTGTTCCTATTCAATCCCCGGAGGATATTGCAGGATACTTTTATTATAGTATAGTCAACCGGGCATATTTTAAAAGAAGAGTCTTTTTGCCGACATGCTGGAATTCGATAGTTGCTTTGGCATTTCCTCCCGCGCCTTCAATCGCCATGACTTCACCACGTCCGAATTGTTTATGCTCAACCTGAGCTCCGACAGAAAGCCCTGATAAATCAGATGCTGTATTTGCTGCCGACGAAGTAACAGCCTGTTCCATACGGGTAAGGGGAGGTTTTTCAACCGGAGGCTGAAAGGTATCATGCGTTTGTTGCATCGGAGAGCGGAAAGCAGGTTCGGGACGTTCTGCACGCTGGTCGCGTTGTTGTAATCCGGATGGGATTAATACATACTCTTCATCGATATCCCGTAAGAAACGGCTGGGTGAACAAATCATACTTTTTCCATTTCTGAAACGGCTTTTAGCATAGGTTAAGATACAGTTTTCTTCAGCACGGGTAATAGCCACATAAAACAACCGTCTCTCTTCTTCAATCGCCCGCGGATTATCTTTTGACATCATCGAAGGGAATAAATCCTCTTCCAGTCCTACGACAAAAACATTTCTAAACTCAAGTCCTTTCGCGGCATGCACTGTCATTAAAGTAACTTTATCCGCTTTTTCATCTTTATCATTGTCCTGGTCGGTCAATAAAGAAACTTCAGAAAGGAAATCTGCCAGCGTAGCCCCTTCTCCTTCTTCATAACGGATTTGAGTAAACTCAGTAATACCCGTTAATAACTCCTGTAGGTTTTCATACTTGCTAATTCCTTCCACCGAACGGTCGTCAATCAAATCATGAATAATCCCACTCTCTTTCAATACGGTTTTAACCATTTCGTCTGCCGGTAAGGTTTGATTTAATCCCTGAAAATGAAGGATTAAATCACGGAAAGCACTCAGTTTTTTAGCTGTACCGCTATGAACAGATAAGGCATAATTAAGCGGTTTGAGAATAACATCCCATAAACTCACCAGATGGTCGGACGCAACTCCTATGATTTTTTGTACTGTAGTATTGCCTATTCCCCGGGCCGGATAATTAATGATACGTTTTAAAGCCTCTTCATCTTTCGGATTGATAATCAAACGTAGATAAGCGATTACATCTTTGATTTCTTTCCGTTGATAAAAAGAGAGTCCTCCATATATTTTATACGGTATATTCCGTTTACGAAGGGCTTCTTCTATGACACGGGACTGGGCATTGGTACGATACAGCACTGCAAAGTCTGCGTAGTGAGTTTGGTTTTCCAGACGCATTTCAGCAATGCGGGAAGCAACTGTGTACCCTTCTTCATAATCGGAATAAGACTCGGAAAGATAGAGTTTACTTCCTGCCTCTTTTTCCGAATAAACGGTTTTATGAATCTGTTGTTTGTTTTTATGAATCAGGCTATTTGCTGCATTCACGATATTCTGGGTTGAACGATAGTTGCGTTCCAGTTTAAATACTTTACAATTCGGATAAATATGCTGAAACTGAAGTATATTATCAATATTCGCACCCCGGAATGAATAAATACTTTGCGCATCGTCTCCTACAACACAGATACGTCCATGTGCTTCAGCCAGTTTCTGCACAATTAAATGCTGGGCATAATTGGTATCCTGATACTCATCCACCAGAATATACCGGAAGAAGTTACGGTACTTATCCAGTACCTCCGGAAAATCCCGAAACAAAATATTGGTTTGCAGCAGCAAATCATCAAAGTCCATCGCATCTGCCTGTAAACAACGAGTCTGATACCGCTGATATATGTCTCTCAAAAGAGGAACTTTGGCATTGATATCCCATTGGATGAGTTCTTTACTTCTTTCGTATGCCTGCCAGGTAATAAGTGCATTCTTTGCGTTGGATATACGATTCATCACCAAACCGGGTTTATAGACTTTATCGTCCAGCTGCATCTCTTTGATAATAGAGCGAATCAGACTTTTGGAATCCGAAGTATCATAAATAGTAAAGTTGGAAGTATAGCCTATATGAGCTGCTTCCGAACGAAGAATACGGGAAAAAATCGAGTGAAAGGTTCCCATCCATAAACGGCGGGCTGCACGAAAATCCGTAATAGAAGCAATCCGTTCTTTCATCTCACGGGCTGCTTTATTTGTAAACGTGAGGGCCAGAATACTCTGGGGCGGAAATTCCTGGTCTAACAAATAAGCTATTTTATAGGTCAATACCCGGGTCTTTCCTGATCCGGCCCCTGCTATAACTAACTCAGGACCGTCACAATATATGACTGCCTCACGCTGGCTTTCATTCAATTCATTCAAATACTCTACTACTCGATTTTCCATAGGCATACAAAGGTACAAAAAAGTGAAGTTGGTTTGCTCCCGGAACTATAATTTTGAAAAATCTGTTTTTTAGATAAACAGCTAAATCACACTTTTTCAACGTATAAAGTTCACTTAAAATCGGATGTAATCATTTTGTAATATACCCGTAATCGAACCTTCATATTTACTTCTTTCCGTTTTAACAGCTTTTGGGAATTACACCGGTAAATTTGTCAACGTAATTAAACAACGATAAAGATTAACAAACGATTTAAATTATGAAAATGAATTTACAAGTGTTGGTTTTGTGTTTCCTAACC
>JAJBTP010000519.1 GCA_020860805.1 Tannerellaceae bacterium
CTTTTTCTATAAAGACACCTTTTTCCATTTAAGGCGCCTGATGTTGTTGTTTTTCTTTATTGGGGTTTTTTATATCCTTTGTTGAATCTGCATGATTGGGTTAAACAACAGGAGCCTATAGCAGACGTGATATTAATCTATTCGGCTATTTTTCCGGATGGATTAGTAGAAGTTTCCTCTCAGCAACAGGTAACATGGATATGGTATTCTTTCCTGTTACAACTTGGTAAAGGTCTGTATATAGCAGGTGTCTTTCTTTTATTTGTGAGGTTTTTGATCCGGTTAGGCAGTATTATCCGGCTTCGTTTTACTGCTTCAGTGAAAAAAATAGAGGGAATACAGGTATATACTTTAAAAGAACCCGTAGGTCCGTTCTCTTTTTTCCGTTGGATTTTTATTCATCCTGAAAGTCATTCATCCGGAGAAATAAAAGAAATTTTAACCCATGAACTAACTCATGTCAGACAATGGCATTCAATAGATGTGGTATATACAGAATTGATAAGTATGATCTGTTGGATAAATCCGTTTGTGTGGTTGCTGAAAAGAGAAGTACGGTATAATCTGGAATATTTAGCGGATAATACAGTGTTGCAAGCAGGGTATGACAGCCGTAACTATCAATACCATCTGTTAGGATTGGCACATCATTCAGCTAATCACGGTATTTATAATAATTTTAATGTGTTGGATCTGAAAAACAGGATTCATATGATGAATAAAAGGCGTTCCGGTTCTATAGAACGAACCAAGTATCTCCTTTTTATACCCTTAACAGTGCTTTTAATGATTATCAGCAACATTGAAGCTGTTGCACGGACAGCACGGAATTTAACCGAATCTATTCTTCCGGTTGTAACAAATGAAACTTTTTTCTCTATGAAAGGCCATGTAGTTAATCCGGACGGAATACCTTTAGGGGGTACCATTGTTCTTTCCAAAGATGGAAAGATAACGACCACAACTAACCCGGATGGATCATTCCGGATAGAGAATGCACCGGCCAATACAGTATTCTCATTTTATCGTCCGGGTATGGTGCGCAGAGAAGTAACCTTACGGGAATCTATGGATAATCTTTCTATTGTTTTATCCGGGGCATTTAGTAAAATGGATAATCCCGTTTTTACAATAGTAGATGAAATGCCTACTTTTCCGGGAGGAGATATGGCCATGCTTACCTATATTAACAAATCAGTCGTTTATCCCCGGGAAGCTATCGAAAAAGGTATTCAGGGACGGGTAGTTGTGTGTTTTGTGGTAAACGAAGATGGCTCTATTTCAAAAACCCGGATAGTTCGTGGTATAGATCCTTCGCTGGATAGAGAAGCTGAACGGGTTGTAAATGCAATGCCGCAATGGAACCCGGGTAAAAAACGTGGAGAAGAGGTAGCTGTTATGTATACATTACCGATTATTTTCCGGTTACAATAATTTAAATTAAGTAAATATATAATCAGCCTTTTGGGTTAAATAAGATGAGATAGAGAAGGTCATCCATATAACGTGTTATATGGGAAAGAGTTTCTTAAAATAAAAGGTTTGCACGTCTCATATAAACCATTTACATTTGTGAGAAATACCCTCACTGATGAAAAAGTATGTGTGCTTTCTATTGATTTTGTTGGTACAATACGCCTACCCTTTAACTGCCGGAGACAAAAAAGTAGCCGTTGTATTAGGCGGTGGAGGCGCTAAAGGGGTGGCTCATATTGGCGTATTAAAAATACTGGAGGAAGCCGGGATTCCTATTGATTATGTGGTAGGAACCAGTATGGGGGCTATTGTAGGAGGATTATATAGTATCGGATACAGTGCTGCGGAAATAGATAGTATGGTTCGCATGCAGGACTGGACCATGTTACTGAGTGACCGTATTAAACGAAATAACCTGACTTTTCCTGAAAAAGAGAATGCCGAACGTTATATACTCTCTCTTCCTTTTGGCAAAATAAAAAAGATAATACCTCCGGAGGAGTTATCAAAGGACAAAATATTCAGAGTCTTTTTACTCATCTTACCATTGGCTACCATGATTCAGTGGACTTTACTACATTTCCTATTCCTTTTGCCTGTGTGGCTTTTAATCTGGTAAACGGAGATGATTATGTGTTTCAGCAAGGTAGTTTACCATTGGCTATGCGTGCCAGTATGGCTATTCCGGCTGTATTTACTCCAGTCCGGTTGGATAGTATGGTATTGGTTGACGGAGGAATTCCTAATAACTTTCCGGTGGATGTAGCCCGTAGTATGGGAGCGGATATTGTGATAGGAGTTGATCTCGGAACAAGCGATTTAAAATTACTGGAAGGAATTAATACACCCGGCGATGTAGTAGGACAAATAGTCGCCCTGTATGGACATACCAGATATGCGGATAACCGGGAGAATACCGATTTATTATTCCGTCCTGATATGCATCCGTATAACTCAGCCAGCTTTAGCCCGGTAGCCATTGATACTATGATAAACCGCGGTGAACAGGAGGCCCGCCGGAAGTGGAATGAGATTCAACAACTAAAGCAGCAGATAAACCGTGAAAAAACAGATTTTCCACCGGATTTTATCCCCCTGTAAAGGCAGAGGATAGCATCGAACTCTCCACAATTCATTTTAAAGGAATAGATTCCAGGGATGAAAAATGGTTGTTGAGAATTATTAATATGAAAGAGAATAGTTTGGTTACCCAGGTAGGATTAGAGCATGCAGTCGCTATGCTGATGGGTACAAACTCTTATTCGCATGTTAGTTATAAGCTCGTAGGCCAGGCACCTTATGAACTCCATTTTCTTTGTCAGGATAAGTCTTCTACCTCATTTAACCTCGGCCTTCGGTATGATACGGAAGAAAATATAGCTGTATTACTCAATACAACAGTAGATTACCGTCTGAAAACCAAAAATAGAATCTCTTTTACCGGTAAAATAGGGAAAAGTTCGTATGCAAGGATTGATTATGCTTTGGAACGGAATCCACTCCGGAATATCAATATATCTTATATGTTTAATTACAGAGATTTAGATATGTATGAACGGGGTGATAAGGTTTTTAATACCACCTATCAACACCATTTTGCGGAACTGGCTTTTTCGGATATGACCTGGCTCAATTTTAAAGTCAGGGCCGGGTTAAGATACGAGCATTTCAATTATAATTCCTTTCTTTATAAAGGAGAGAGCCGGGATATACAGGTAAAGCCCGAAGGATTTATCAGTTATTTTGCTTCCGCCCATCTGGAGACGATGGACCGCCGGTATTTTCCGGATAAAGGAGTCTCTCTGCAGGCTCATTATTCTATGTATACCGATAATTTTGTAAACTATAATAATAATGCTCCTTTTTCAGCCATAACGGCTGGTTTTACCAGTGCCATCCGGCTGCGTTCCCGCCTGACCCTCCTGCCTTCCGTATATGGCCGTGTGTTAATAGGGGGAAATCTGGCTTATCCGTATTTAAATGTTGTAGGAGGTGAAGTGCCACAAAAATATCTGCCTCAACAACTCCCGTTTGCCGGTATTCACCATATGGAACTTTTTTCCAATTCTGTAGCAATCGCACGGCTTCATTTGCGCCAGCGTATGGGAGGTAAACATTATTTATCAGTAATTGGTAACTATGGGGCCCATGATGATGATATTTTTAACCTGTTAAATGGCAGGACATGTCTGGGGTGTGTAAGTGTCGGATATG
>JAJBTP010000560.1 GCA_020860805.1 Tannerellaceae bacterium
TTTTGATCCGGAAGTTGCTACCCGGCGTCAAACAGCATATAGTCCCGGAGTAGATTATGCAGCTTATCCTAAAAGCAGACAATTTGTTGTCGGAGTAAATCTTAATTTTTAATCCCCCAATCATAAAGAATAATATGAAAAAGATTAATAACATATTCATTATTGGCTGCCTTTTCGTCTGGACATGTATTTCCTGTTCCGATATATTAGATACACCAGCCAAATCCGCATTAGAAGATGAAGTTATATTTACCAACGTAGGATTATCCGAAGGAATGATAACAGCTATCCTTCATTCATTCGGAGAAACCAACTCGTATAGAAATCAATTACTCCACTTTTATGGTTCCAATACAGATGTGGAATGGTATAGTTCTTCTGAAACAACTACCGATGCCCGGGCTGAGCTTACAGCCTATGCAGCAAAACCTAATAATACCAGATTCAACGATAATGAAACTGATCCCTGGTCTAAAGTTTATGAAGCTGTTCAAAGAGCGAACATAGCCATTCAGGGATTTGAAAGATATTCTGATATTGAAAACAACAAAGAACTCGCTCAATTATATGGAGAAGTGCTTACGTTAAGAGCTGTTTTATATTATGACCTGGTTAAATTCTGGGGAGATGTTCCTGCTCGTTTCGAACCTGTAAACAACGAAACCATTTATATTCCCAGAACAGATAGAGATATCATCTTTAAACAACTGATTGCAGACCTAAAAATAGCATCCGACTATCTGGGCTGGCCTAATGAAACAGCCAGAACCAGTAGCGTAGAAAATGTAAACAAAGCTTTCGCCAAAGGATTAAGAGCACGTATATGTTTAGCTGCTGCCGGTCACTCTCAACGATACGACGGCACAATAAAACTAAGTGATGACCCGGAGCTAAGTAAAGCAAATTTATATCCTATTGTTATTGAAGAATGTTTGGATATAATTAATAGCAGAACCTGCACACTGGGTGAATTCGAACAAAACTTCAGGTATATCTGCCAGGATGTAGTTGCAGCTGGTAACGAATCCATCTGGGAGATTCCCTTTGCTGAAGGTAGAGGAAGAACTGTATATTGCTTCGGTATTAAACACGACAATGTCGCCAACGACCCCTATGTAAAAATTGCACAGGGTGGTATGATTGGTCCGCTTCCTACATTCTTCTATGAATATGACGAAGATGATATTCGCAGAGACATTACCTGCATCCCTTATCAATGGGATTATGGCGTTCAGAAACTTAATAAAGTATCCCAATGGTTTTTCGGTAAATACCGTTACGAATGGATGAACAGAGTAGTTACAAGCTCCGGTTATGATGATGGAGTTAACTGGCAGGTTATGCGTCTGGCCGACGTTTATTTAATGGCAGCAGAAGCTATCAACGAAATCCAGACACCTGCAGCAGCTGCAGAATATTTACGTCCGATCCGTGAAAGAGCTTTTCCGAATAACCCAGAGAAAGTTACAGAATTCATGGCGAATGCAACAGCCAGCAAAGAAAATTTCTTTGAAGCCATTGTACAGGAAAGAGCCTTGGAGTTTGCCGGCGAAATGTTGCGTAAAGCTGACCTTATCCGTTGGAACCGATTACAAAGCAGTATTGAATCCGCTAAAGAAAAAATGTATGACCTATAGGAACGAAGAGGAGATTATAGCGAGTTAAATGAAAAGCTTTATTTTAAAATTGATCCGAACGATAACAACAACGAAACTCTTTTAATCTATGGGTTAAATAAAGGCGAACTGGATAAAAAAGAAGAAGCTGATGGCTGGGAAAGTAAAGGTTGGTTAGTAAGTGACGGAGAAGTTACACTCAGCAGTTCTAAAATTGAATCTATTTATCAGCGAGATCCCGATAAATATCAATACTGGCCTATTTTTGACGTTATTCTGAATGCCAGTAACAATATGTTAACAAACGAAATTAATTACTATAGCAATTAATCTATGAAACACTATAAATACAGTACATCTATAGCATTTCTATTCTCTGTTGTGGGAATGCTTTTCATCACAGGGTGTGAAGATGTTCAGGAAGAAATTACAGATTTAAATCTGGTACGTTACCTCAAAGTAATGAACGTAAAAGCAAACTCATTGGGAGGAACACAAATCCGGCTGGATTGGGATAACAACCAGAGTGCAGATACCTATATTGTTGAATTCTTCGCAGATGATGCAGACATGGCTTTCACAGGAAATGCTTCTTATACATTGGAGGACATTGAAAATATAGATTTACCTTATGTACTAAATAGTGGTTTGGAAGGAAATACAACATACGCTATCCGTGTAAAAGCTGTTGGTGAGAAAGCCGACGACTCATTATGGAGTGACGGTATAACTATTACAACAGGAGGCGAACAACTCTTTTATGCTATAAATGAAGATGAGATTACCCATGAAGGTATAATTGTTCGTTGGATAGCAGGTGAAACAGTAACACACCTATTAGTATCGGGAGGTGAAAGTGATGATTTACAATTTGACTTCACACAATCTGAAATAGAAGCTGGTGAATACGAGATTACAGGTTTGAATTCCATGACTTTATATACAGTCAGATTAATGAATGGAGGCAAACAAAGAGGTGAAATATCTTTCACCACCAGTGTAGATTTAGGAAATGCTATCCAGGTAAACCCGGAAGATGATCTGGCCGAAATAATAGCAACAGCAGAAAATGGTGATATTTTCGCATTGATGCCTGGCGAATACAATATTAATAGCAGTATTTCTATAACCAAATCAATATCAATTATAGCTGCAATAGTATTCGATAAACCTGTAATGAATGGAACATGTTTCAGTATTGTAGAAAATGGAGTAAACCTTATAGTAAGAAATATAATCTTAGACGGTACGAAAGACGATGGCAGCAGACAAAGTAATTTAACTACCGTAAATTCCGAATTAGTCATCGGAACCATCTCTTTTGAAAGTTGCGAAATAAAATCATACGATAAAGGTTTCCTTTCACCTGGGTCAAGCGGTAAAATAGATGTTAACTCATATATAATTGACGACTGTATCGTTCATAACCTTGAGGCCACCGGTAATGATGCGTTTGACTTCCGTGCAGGTATTTGCAGAAACCTTATCATAACCAATAGTACACTTCATAATTTTATGAATGCTCGTGATTTTATACGTTTGGACAACCAGTCAAACTTTAGTGGTAATACAATCGTGACAATTGCAAACTGTACTTTATACAATATTGTAAACACGGAAGGTAATAATGCCATATCATATGTAGGAGCAGCAGGAAACAGTTGTACGGTTAGCAATACAATAATTGTAGGAACCGATGGACAATTGCAAAGAGGAAATACCAACGCTTCTTACAGCAATAATGCTTATTTCAATGCCACAAGAGTTATCAATATCGATCCAAGCGGAAAAGAAATTGACCCTCAGTTTGCAGACCCTGCAAATGGTGATTTCACTATAATGAATGATAATTTGAAATATGAAGGAATAGGTGACCCAAGATGGTTACCATAAAGCCACAATAATGAATGTAATCGTGTAATAAACTTTCCATGTATGTAAAAGAGTCTGCCCGGGTTGGGTGGCCTCTTTATTCTATACCACAATAAGAAAAAATAAAAAAACATACACAACATACACGTTTCAAAATAATCTGCTTATAAACAACATATTAAAGCGTGTATGATTAA
>JAJBTP010000043.1:0-3361 GCA_020860805.1 Tannerellaceae bacterium
TTACTAATCCGATATTAAAGGGGGGTTTTTATTATATGGATATGAAAAAGAAATTAATAGGATTAACTTTGAATGAACTGAAAGAGGTAGCTACGGAAGTGGGGCTACCTTCCTATGCAGCTAAGCAATTAGCCGATTGGCTATATAAAAAGAAAGTTAGTTCTATTGCTGATATGACTAATATATCAGCTGCAAAACGGGATTTACTGGCAGCTACGTATGAAGTAGGAGGTACTGCTCCGGTAGAACAAATGGTTTCGGCTGATGGAACTATAAAATACCTTTTTCCGGTGGCAATAAACTCATTCGTAGAGTCTGTTTATATTCCAACAGACGACCGGGCTACGTTGTGTGTATCTTCACAGGTAGGTTGTAAGATGAACTGTTTATTTTGTATGACAGGTAAACAAGGATTTACAGCCAATCTGACCTCTCATGAAATTATTAATCAGATACAAATGATTCCGGAGACGGATAAACTGACTAATATTGTTTTCATGGGAATGGGTGAACCCTTAGATAATGTAGAAGAGGTATTTAAAGCACTGGAAATTCTGACCTCTTCCTATGGGTATGGCTGGAGCCCTAAACGTATAACTGTATCTACAATTGGAGTGAGAAAAGGTTTAGAACGTTTTTTGAAGGAGAGTGACTATCATCTGGCTGTTAGTTTACATTCACCTTTCCCGGAAGAACGTTTGGGTTTAATGCCTGTAGAAAAACCTTTCCCCATGCGTGAAGTACTCGATATGATACGGGAGTACAACTTTTCCGGGCAACGTAGAGTTTCGTTTGAATATATTATTTTTAAAGACTTGAATGATAGTCTGGAACATGCAAATGCATTAGGAAATCTATTGAAAGGTATTCCCTGCAGGGTAAATCTTATACGCTTTCATGCGATACCGGGTATCTCTTTACAAAGTCCGGATATCAGTAAAATGGAACAATTTAGGGACAGGCTCAACCTAAAAGGAATAGTTTGTACTATACGAGCATCCCGCGGAGAAGATATTCTGGCCGCCTGCGGAATGTTATCTACTGCGAAACGTGACAATCTTTAAGAAAAAAGTTATATTTGCGTACTATAAAAAATAAAAGCATATGAAAAAGAAAGACTTATTTATAATCACCATATTTTTTGCAATTCTATTATCAGCATGTAGTTCCGGTTCAGTAATGACACGGGCTACAGGATTTGCTTATGAAATCATTGCAGTGATGGACAACGCACAGTGGAACGGTGAAGCCGGAGATGCAGTAAAAGCAGATTTAATGGGACCTATTGAGGGATTACCTCAACCTGAACCAGCTTTTAAAGTAACGTTTGTTACTCCCAGTGAATTTAATGGTCTATTGACCTATGTGAGAAATATTCTGATTGTACGTATAGATGAAGGAATGTACACCAAAGTTTCTGTTAATTCGGAATCAAACCGTTGGTCAAACGGGCAGGTTGTAATGACACTTACAGCTCCGGATGCACAAAGTCTGGTAGAATGGTTTGAGAGAAATCCGGACAATATTAGTGCCTATTTTACAAAAGTAGAAATGGACCGTACCGTACAGCAGTTACAGACTACTTATAGCAGTACTGTAATGGAGTATGCGAATGCAATGTTTGATATTTCGATTGAAGTTCCGGCTGATATGACGTCCACAAAACGGGCTCAGGATTTCCTGTGGGCCTCTAATAATGCGAATACAGGCCGGACAGATCTGGTTATCTATACGTTTCCTTACACAGATGCAGATACATTTACTAAAGACTATCTGGTTGCTAAACGTGATTCAGTCTTAAAAGAAAACCTGCCGGGTGCATTTCCTGATTCTTATATGGCAACAGAAACACGATTTGACCTGACTTATAAGCCTATTACTGTAGACGGACAATATGTGGGTGTAATGAGAGGTTTATGGAAAATGGTCGGTGATATGATGGGAGGTCCCTTTGTAAGCCATGTGGTTCTGGACGAACGTTATAACCGTGTTGTGGTTATAGAAGGCTTTGTATTTGCCCCGGAAACAACCAAACGGAATTTTATCCGTCGTATTGAATCTGCTTTATTTACGTTGAAATTAAGTAAGGATTAAAACAAACGAATTAAGCTGAATAAAAGAATATAAATGGAAGAACAGTTAATAAGAGTTGGAATAACCCATGGAGATATCAATGGGATTGGGTATGAAGTTATTTTAAAGACTTTTACTGATAGTAGAGTTGCGGAGTTATGTACACCCATTATTTACGGTTCCTCCAAGGTGGCCGCTTATCACCGGAAATCGCTTGAACTTCCTCAGGTCAATATGAATATTATTTCACGTGCTGAAGAAGCCGGAGCAAACCGGGTGAATATTATAAATTGTACTGATGATGAGTTGAAGGTCGAACTTTCCAAATCTACTCCTGCTGCAGGAGAAGCTGCCTTTCAGGCATTGCAGGCAGCTGTGAATGATTTGAAAAGAGGAGCCATTGATGTACTGGTAACAGCTCCGATTAATAAAAATACTATACAAAATGAGCAGTTTTCATTTCCGGGTCATACGGAATATCTGGAAAAGGAGTTTGGCGAAAATTCACCGGGAGCATTGATGATTCTGATGAATGAAGAAATCCGGGTTGCTCTGGTAACCGGGCATATACCGGTTTCACAGGTTTCCTCTTCAATTACGGTAGAAGGAATTGTCAATAAACTTACTATTTTTAACCAGGCACTTATTCAGGATTTCAATATTGTAAAGCCACGTATCGCAGTACTTTCACTTAATCCACATGCTGGTGACGGAGGTTTATTAGGAGATGAAGAACAAACGATAATTATACCTGCTATGCAGGAAGCAGAGAAAAACGGCGTTATGTCTTTTGGACCTTATCCGGCGGATGGTTTTTTTGGAGCAGGCATGTATGATAAGTTTGATGGGATTCTTGCGATGTACCACGATCAAGGTCTGATCCCGTTCAAAACGATAGCTATGGAAGACGGAGTTAATTATACGGCCGGTTTATCTATTGTAAGAACTTCTCCGGCACACGGTACCGCTTATGATATAGCCGGGCAGAATATCGCATCAGAAGATTCTTTTCGTCACGCTCTGTACAAGTCTTTGGATATTTACCGGAACCGGAAAATCTATAAGACGGCAACAGCTTATCCTCTACGGAAACAATACTTTGACAGAGGTGGAGATAATGAGAAACTGGATTTAACATCTGATGAATCTGCAGAAACATTATAAAAAGTAAACTCCGGGATATCCCGGAGTTTTTTTATATCTTTTCTTTTCTCCTGTTCCTATATTCCATAGGAGTCATACCATATTGTTGCTTGAAGTATTTTCCCATATAACCGGCACTGGAAAA
>JAJBTP010000043.1:3380-3682 GCA_020860805.1 Tannerellaceae bacterium
TTAATAATTCACCACACTTCCGTAACTTGATATGGAGTATAAAATCATTTAAAGTCATACCAGTAATGGCCTTTATTTTCATACCTAACCGGGTTCTTCCTACTGCAATATCTCTACACCAAGTATCGATATTAAAGTCTTTATCTTCAATGTACCTTTCAATGATTTCAATGGATTTATCCAGTAAATCCTGATACTGTTTATTGGTGGCCAGTTAAACCGGAATAGTTTTAGTTTCCGAAGAAAGCTTTTGAGTCCATTAGGATTGATCACGGAGTATATTTTTACATTTAAGTAATAAT
>JAJBTP010000149.1 GCA_020860805.1 Tannerellaceae bacterium
GTGTACATATTCCCAGCCATCTGCCTGACGATCACTTTGAGTTACAGCAATTTGAAATTGAATCCTTCCTATAGTAACTGTGAGCATTTGTTTTTTACCTAATCCTATTTCATCATCAACAATTACTACTGGAAGAGAATTATCATTATAGGATTTTCTTGCATACATATGTAATTCTTTCAGATCATTAGCATCATCTGATTGTACAACAAAAGCATAAAAATATTAACTCGCAACGCCTGGATTTCCATCGTCATCAAAAACTTCTTCTAACACATTTCCATCATTAAACTCTAAGTTAATATATCTACACGAATAAGACGTTGACAGATATAACCTATTACGATTTCCCACATCTCTTGCAACATTAACTACTTTTTTATTTAAAGAAACATAGTGAACTCCTTCAACATATACCTCTTTATCTTCTGTCTGAGTCCATTCTACAACATCATAATCCATATTTGCAGTAGCCTGGTTTGCAGCTTCGTCAGGATCTGTCCAACCTTGGCTATTAATTGAAGTAACTGTAATTTTATATTTTTGATTGCGAGTAACACGTATTCTTTCATCTTCATCTACATTTCTAAAATCCAGCGGATAATACATTGTTTCTGCAAAACCTTCCAATTTACCTCCAATTACTAAACGAGTACCCCTAAGAGTAGATGCTGATGTAGGGTCAGTATCATTATCGAACATATAAAGAGAATTCACAAAATCAGTTCCGTTGACTTTTGCTGTATCTTTCTTTACTGTTTGCATTCCTAAAGGAGAAACCGGTTCTTTCACCCCCATCTTACCTCCGTCAAAAGTAAGATTACCATCTGCCGGAGCTATAAAAGCTTTATCTGCTCCAAAATAAACATACACTATTTCGGAGTGAAGTTAAGCCCTCCTTCCAAGTCAAAATAGACGTCGGCAGAAGCTACTGCACGTAATAATGGGGCATTCGGAATTTGATTAATCACTTTTTCTGAAATAGAAACTCCTTTAGCCTGCCCCCACATAGGTAAAACTGTTTTATTCTCTAAAACAACAGACGTATAATCAATCAGTAACTCTTGCTGAATATCATCCCAGGACTTGTCTTTAACCAAAATACTTTCATCCAAACAGGAACGGCAATTTGTAAAAAAGTAGATATCTATATTGTCCTCTATTCTAAGAATAGAACGGAAAGTATGATGCACATCAGAGTAATAGGTCTGACGCATATACTGAAATTTACCATCTTTATCACAAACGACTAAATCCAATTCCACAATTTCATTCTCATTGGCAACAGCAGAATAAGTTACAGGAGAGTTAAATGTAAATTCTACTTCCTGCTCTCCGGGTGGTATTCCATTTTCAGAATTATTTCTGTCGTCCTGACATGCTACAGAAATAAAAAGGAGAGTTAAGAAAACAAGAAACGATTTTTTCATTTTCATTTTATTTTATATACTTCCCTGGAAGGGAATCATTCATTATATTATTACTCTATATCCAGTCTACCGGAGCATCAATAATTCTCCAGTCATTCACATATACAGTCACTGATTTACTAAACACATCAATATGAATAATATCTCCGGGGCGGGATTGGTATTCTGTATATACTGTAAATACATGTGTTTCCCCTTTATATGCTTTTACCGAGATATACTGTTCATCCTCTGAGGGTAACAACCCATGCATGTCCGTTCGTAAAATTCCATCTTCGTATTCATGAAGGTCAACAGGAATAATAGCATCTCCGCCTTGTGGATTAAAGTCGAGATCCATTCCACTTTTAGTTCCATAGATTTCAAACCAGACTTTTTCTTCCTGACCTGAGGTGTAAATGTCCGGATTCCCCTGAAGGGTAGCAGTAAACTGGCAAATACAACTCTGCATAGGAAGATCAACACGTACTGCCTCTGAGATATCTGTATCGTAATAGTTAAATGTACCCAAATACAAATGTCCCATAGATGAATAAGTATCACTTTCACTTCTTGAGTTAGCCTGCATAACCAGCATTTCTCCTCTTTTGGAATTATCTTCTGCGGGCTCTGGTATTTCACCAACAAACTCTTCACCTGCCGGAATAGCCCACGCTATTATATCCATGTCACCAGTCACTTCTTTCCTTATACGGCATTCCTTTCCTCCCTTAATTTCTTCGTAGGGAATTATACCGGCTGAATGAAGCACATTATCTTTATAGATGCGCAGATGTACATCATTCCCAATTACTTCATCATAGGTTTTACCTGATTTGGTAGATTGAAAACTTAAGCTTATGTAATCCGGACACCCATCGTTCCCTTCTTTCAGACAAGAGGTGAATGTCAGAGCCAGTATAAGTATAAGAATTGCTTGTTTCACTATAATTGATTTATGATTATAACTTATAAAATAAGCATAACCGGGGAGGGAAAGAGGCTTCCCCTCCTTCCGGCTATTATGGTAAAGTATAAATACGGATTTCTTAGATATCTGTCTCTTCTTCAAATTCGTTCCAGTCAACAACTGATATCGAAACCATTAACCCGGACTCATTAACCGGAGGAATAGGTTTTTCTTTATCTTCAGCATCTTCCGGAGTACCATGACCAATGGTTTTCACTTCATTAACAGCAATTTTATAAATTGAATTACGAAGAATTTTATAGATAGACTTTTGCTCATCTGTTTTTGATACATTTATTCTCCAGTAACGTTTAACGGTATTTGAAGGATCTAAACTACCATAAAATTCTCCTTCTAATATTACTGCATATACCGAACGAGAATCATAGGCAACATAATTATCTATAGTTCTAAGTTTTGGACAGTTTTCATATACATATACTGCCCCATTTCTTAAAAATTCATTTCCACTATATACAGTTCCCAAATTACCCTCTGAATTATACTTTGATTCTGTATAATTATCAAGATCATCGCCAATTGTCCATACATTAAAATCCCATGCTGCATCTTCTGCTGCACCATAATTAGGGAAAGCAAATGACTTTTTCAATCCATTAATAGCAATAAAACCAGTAATCTTCATTTCGAGAGTTCCATTTAATGTGCCTCCCAATAGAGTTGTAATGGAATCAGTGTCTTCTGTTAATTCAATATTAACCTTAAAGTCATCACTTTCAGTAGGCATATTCAATTTACTGAATAAACGTGAAACACCAATATTTACTTTTTTTACTTCTTCTTTACCAACCTCTATATTTGATACTTCTCCTGCCATAGGGATACCTGTTGCAGGAATTGAAAGTGGGCTGGCAGAAACATTTGTCATTAATTTCCTGATAGCAGAAAGATTCTCATTTTCATGAGGTCCTAAATTCATATTAACAGCAACAAGAACAGTTTTTTCTCCTTTTTCAACACCGAACACATATTCACTGTCAGTTCCTTCATATTTTACATATCCTTTTGGTTTTGGGTTCTCAGGTGTGCCATTAGTCGCTACCTGATCACGATTTCCATCTTCATTAAAAACATAGAATTCCAATGTCAGAACATCAGTATCTGTTGCCCTGGTTTGAGCATAAGATTTAGGTAGATCTTCCAAATAGACAGAGATTGTACCAGTTTCTCCTACTTCAGGATTTATACCATTTCCATTGAATTCATCTTCCTGATTACAGGAAGTGAATAAGACACCACTTACCATAGCGAATGTCAAAAACTTTTTAAGTTTCATA
>JAJBTP010000206.1 GCA_020860805.1 Tannerellaceae bacterium
TAATTTCTTTATAATATGAATTAAATAAAGGAAAATCCTTTTAGAATTTAACATTGATATTGAAGCCATAACTTTTACGTGAAGGTAACGATCCATATTCCAGTCCCATACCTGTTGTATTGTTATAATTCGAATCCGGGTCGATATTAGGAATGTTTTTCCACACAATGAATGGATTACGTGCAACAAAGGAGAGTGTTACATCTTTTACTACCTTTTTTAACCACGGTTTCGGAACGGTGTAACTCAGTGTTAATTCACGGCATTTTATATATGAATTGTCATAAATAAACATCGATGGAGCATTACGGGCTACACTCATCCAGTATTCTTCCGGATTTACGTAAATATCATTTTCCCGGTAGGTACCATCCCCGTTGTCTCTATTACACCAGGGGCAATAAAACCACCTGTAGGATTCCAGTCTGCAGACCCTTTAGCGATACCGGCAGCCTGGCGTTGCTCTTCTGATTTATACCATTCTTCACGTCCGGCAAGTGTTTCTGTGCTTTTACCTGATTCGTAACCTGCACGGGCAGACATGGGATAAAGGTCAGCTCCCACTTTGATATCGAAGAGGGCTGATAACGAAAGATTTTTGTATGTAAGTGTTGTGGCTGCACCACCTGTCCAATCCCATGAAGCATTTCCCAATACATGGTTGCTTTTATCATACTGGGGTAATCCGGTTTGTGGGTCTATGAGTATATCTCCTTTCTCATTACGCTGGAAGTCAGGGCCTACAATCGAACCAAAGTTTTCACCTACTTTGGCTGCTACCTGTACATCCAGCCAGGGAGCTTTCTCTAGTTCAAACATATCCATACCATCTACCAGTTTTTTACTTTGTTATTATTTTTTGAGAAATTCAGATTCAAATCCCAGGAGAAGTCTTTTGTCTGGATAGGGCGTGTATTAAGGGCAATCTCTATCCCTTTATTTTCTATTTCGCCGGCGTTAATCAGGCGATGAGTGTACCCTGATGTCCAGGAGCTGGCCATGGCCATAATCTGGTTTTTACTGGTCTGTGTATAATATGTAAAATCAAGCCCCATCCGGTTTTTCAAAAATTTCATTTCCAGACCTATTTCAAAAGAATTGGTTTTTGTTGGTTTCAGGTCTTTATTCGGAATTGTGTTGTTACTGATATAGCCAATTGTATATCCCGGATAGGTAAATTTGGACTTGGTATATACCAGACCTAACTGGTAGGGGTCGGTATCGCTGCCTACCTGCGCCCATGACATGCGGACTTTCCCATACGGTATGATATCATCCAGTTTTAGAATTTCCGAGAATACAAAACTACCGGAAAAGGAAGGGTATACATACATGTTGTTACCTGTCGGAAGGGTAGAGGACTGATCACCACGAAGCGTAGCATCCAGGTACAGCATGTGCTTCCAGCCCACATTCACAGCCCCATAAACAGAGTTGATTTGCTTGCGGTAACTGTGTGGTTCTACACTAATCTCATTGAAACTCATTATCGCTACTACATCCCGGATTTGCATATCCTGCCCTGCCGTAACCATGGTCGTATTATTTACTTTATAAACATTTCCGCCCAGAGTCGCATTAAAGTCAAAATCACCCCATGTATTGTTGTAAAGGGCAAGTACTTCAAATTATACATGCGGTTTTTGAAGTTACTGTTTTGAAGCCGTCCTGCTTCATACCCGGGTGTAGTAGGGGCTTTGTAATCCTCAAATATAAACCAGTTCAGTTCGGCACCTACTGTACCCTGTAATTTAAAATGGCTGGTTACATTCCAAAGTGCTTTCGCATTGAAGCGGAACTGGTCTTTTTCGGATGTGTTGGTATTCTTGTATATATCCCAGTACGGATTTACGTTGTAAGGGTCCATACCGTTCCAGTTTGCATATTCACCGTTTTCATCCTGATATGTTTTTAGCCATTCCTGATTGTAGGTAGCGGCCAGTGTCATCAGGTTTTTCCGATATTCGATTTACTGTCACTCAGGACCGGGCGGTTCTTTACATCTTCCCGGGTATAGTTAACACTAAAATCTAAATTTACTTTGTCTAATGCGGTATTCGTGCGCAGATTAAAGACATCCCGGCTCATGTGGGTTTCGGGAACAATATCTTTGTTACGCATATCGGTAAAGGTAAAGCGTACCCCTGTATTACCTGTATTTGCATTGATAATAGCCGTATTACTGGCAGTGATACCTGTACGGAAGAATCCGGAAGTGTTGTTCGGTATAATCATATAAGGATGCTCTACGCCATCAAAGTATTTCACTGTGTTGGTTCCGTCTGCTTTTGCTCCCCAGCTTTTGTTGGTATTAGATACGGCATCAATACTGTAAGTCCCATTGCTACCCATACCATAAATCTGTTGTACATCGTTCCACTTGGCTAACTGGGTGTCGAAAGTCATCGTTCCGTTATATTCTACACTGAAACTGTCCTTTCCCCCGGCTTTTTTGGTCGTAATAAGGATTACCCCATGACTGGCACGGCTACCATATAGTGCCGAAGCTGCAGGACCCTTGAGGACAGACATATTTTCAATGTCATCGGGGTTAATACTGGATATACCGTCTCCCAGGTCAAAACCTCCGGATGCACCCGCACTTCCATAATTAGTGTTATCAAGAGGTACGCCGTCAATAACATATAAAGGCTGATTACTACCTGTCATTTCAGTGCTACCACGCAGAAGGACACGGGTCGAACCGGAGGGTCCTCCTGCAGTCTGGCTGACTACCAATCCGGGAACACGACCTGCCATAGAATTGATGACATTGGTTTCCTTGGCTTTGGTTAATGCCTCACCTCTTACTTCATCTACGCCATAGCCCAATGCTTTGCGTTCTCTTTTGATACCCAAGGCCGTAACAACCACATCACTGAGTAACTGAGTGTCTTCTTCCAGCAGAATGTTTAAAGGGCTATTGCCGGCAGTTATTTCCTGTGTTTTGTATCCAATATAACTAATAACAAGTGTAGCACCCGGCTTTACATCCAGACTAAACATGCCATCTATATCGGTTATTGTTCCATTGGTGGTTCCTTTCTCAATAATAGAAGCACCCGTAATAGGACCCAGGTCATCATTAACTGTTCCTGTGACTTTGTTGTTTTGTTGTACAATTGCATAAGCGTCTGAATCCGCTGCATTCATTTGTGGAACATTCCCTAATAGACAGAGAACCAATGTCCCACAGAACAATACGTGCTTGTGATTTTTTATTTCCATAAATATGTAGAATAAAGATTAATATACGATTTTAACCCAGTCGATATACATACTGGCTTTCTCTCCATCTTTCAATGCCGTAATATCATTCACGTTCGTAATTCCGGTAAATGAGCCACCTACCGCAAGATTAAAGAGAATGAAAAAAATTGTCGTGAAAATACTCATTACCGTCCGCTGGCTTTACTAATATCGAAAGAGTAGAATTTAACATTGTCAATACTTACAGTAAGACTGTTTTCAGTCCAATCCAGTGCCCATGTATGATATTGGCTATCCTGCAAACTATTTTCGACGTTGGCCGAATAATATTCCTGCCTGTGTCCGGGGCCATTATCCGTTCCATAATGAATGGCCGTATTAACCTGTGTTTCGGTTGTGCCTGAAGCAATTCCGCCCCATTCACACTTTTCCATTATTTCTATTTCCCCACATTC
>JAJBTP010000178.1 GCA_020860805.1 Tannerellaceae bacterium
GGAATAATATATATTTATCATCTATATCCTGTCCGGTTGCTACATATCCTTTCCAATACCAGTTATATCCTTTGGTAAATTTACCAAAACGAATAAGGTCTGTACGACGGGTCAGCTCTGTGCATAACTCCCGTGCTCTTTCATCCAACAGGAAGTCAAATGTTAGATCATTTAATTGAATGATTCCGGCATTTCCTGAACCATATTTTCCGGATTGATAGGCCCGTGCTCTTACTTCATTTACATATTCCAAAGCTTCATTCATAGTACCAGCACTACCTTCAGCCCGCATAATAGCTTCTGCTGCCATCAGGTAAGCATCTGCCGACCGGAACAGAGGGAAATCAATATCTACATAGGTTTCATCATTTGCAGGTAAACCATCGCTTCTTACATTTCTCCACTTGATAAATCCATAGCCTTGTTTAAAATCTGTTCCAAAATCGCCACTTTCTGTAACCGGATATTTGGTATGACCGTTTTCAGTAAAAAACTGTACCCGTTTATCCATTTTATTCAATCCCCAGGGATCTTTTATATCAAAAAGTTGGTCAGCCGGGTCAAACTTATCCACTAATTCAGGAAGAATACGCACATTACCCCATCCTTTTTTACCTATACCTGTTTCAAAAAAGTTATTCATATCCCCATTCATAAATGCTTTCACAAAGAAATTAGTTCCGGCAGATGATTGAGCATTTATTCCATCCTGAACAAGAGGCCATATAATTTCAGGAGATGTGTTATTATCTGCCATAAAATTAAAACGATGTTCAGCCGCTAAACGATAGTTTGCATCGATTACCTTTTTTGCATATGTATAAGCTTCCGCATAACGTGCAGTTCCCGTAAATACTTCAGCATTCAGATAATGGCGTGCCAACAGGAACCAGGCCGCAGCCTTATCTACACGGGCATATTCATTCTCGTGTGGATCTTTTAATTTACCAACCACATCCAATAATTCATCCTCTACAAATTTAAAAATTTCCAGACGGGTTTTCTGTTCCGGCTTACTCCATACCTCCGTATTTTCATCTGCAAAAGGAACAGCACCAAATAAATCACATAACATATGATAGGCATAGGCACGGATTAAACGTGCTTCTGCAAGATAAAACGGAAGGTTATTAACAATTTCGGGATCATTTTGCACACCTCTCTGCTGAAGTTTCTCCGGGGTTGTTTCTGCAATAAAATTATTACAATATCCAATTGTATGATATAAGCGGTTATAACAGCCCTGTAAAACAGCTGTAGTAGGATTCCAGGAATCAGTTGCACAATCACGGAGACCGTTAGTAGAGGATGGCATCAAAGTTTCATCTGTTGTCAGAGATTGTAAATAAAATAAAACCCGTACATATCCTCCATATCCTTCATTAAAAGAACCTAAGTCATTACCGCCAGCGACATTACCACCGCCATCTCCACCTTGCTGTCCGGTCAAAATTAGGGATGCATAACATTTTGCTAAAATCCCTTTATATTTAGCAGGGTCTGAGTATACATTTTCCGTAACCATTTCATTTGAGTCCAAAGGAAATGTATCCAAATCTCCAAAACAGGACGAAAGAATACCGGTAAACCCAATAATGAGTATTAGCTGATATATTTTTTTCATAAATAATTCTTTTTTTAGTTTCTTCAATTAATAATTAAAAATTCAGATTAAATCCAACCATATAGGTACGGGGACGAGGATAAAGATTCTTATCTATTCCGGGATACGTTGTATTACCCTGACGATAAAAAGCTTCCGGATCCAAACCGGAATACCCTGTGATAACAAAAACATTCTGAACAGCTGCTGAAATACGCAGATTCATACCGGTATTACCTAATTTGGGGAATGTATATCCTACTGTTATATTATCCATACGGAAGAAAGAACCATTTTCCAGGAAATAATCAGTATATAAACGTTGTTTATCAAACCCATTCTCATAGGTTGCTCTTAACAGATTATTATATGTACTTCCTTCAAATAAACTTTCTTTATAATCATCAGCTTTAATAGCATTATAGATATAATTGTCAAATGAGGCATGCGCATTAAAACCAAAATCCCAGTCTTTATAGGTTACTTTAGAAGATATACCCATATACACTTTAGGTTGTGGAGATTTTGTTCTGCGTCTGTATTCATTACTGGAGACACTTCCATCTTCCTGTACATACTGGCCCTCCAGAGGATTTCCATCTTCATCATATGCCTGTTGAGCCAGGTAGAAAGTATAAGGAGCATATCCTATTGCATGTGTTTGTACATACTTTCCGGTTCCGGAAATAAAACCGGTTTCTGCTCCGTATGTATCTGAATCTACTGTATTTAACTTCGTAATTTCAGACTTATTATAAGTCATATTTACATTGAAATCCCAGGTAAGGTTTTTAGTAATTACCGGAATGGTATTTAAGGCAATCTCAAACCCTGTGTTTTTCATGGAACCAATATTCGTAAAAATCTCCATCGCCAGATTTGACCCTGCTGCAACCGGAATAACATTTAACAAGTCATTGGTCTTGCGGTAATATCCATCAATACTACCATTGATACGTCCATTTAAAAACCATAATCAATACCTACATTATAGGTCTCGGTTGTTTCCCAACGTATATTCGGGTCATATCCATTGACACGGTAAGTAGTATACCATGTATCTCCAAACTGATAACGGGTATCATCATAACTTGCAATAAAAGTTGGTAAGTAGGGATAATCCGAACCTATATCCTGCTGTCCTGTCTTACCATAACTTAAACGCACTTTCAAATCAGAAAAAAGATCAAAATCCTGCATAAAACCTTCACTAATAGTTCTCCAGGCAAATGCAGCAGAAGGGAAATACCCCCAACGGTTATCTTTAGCAAACCGGCTGGAAGCATCTGCACGGAGTGTACCTGTGAAAAGATATTTAGAGGCTATACTATAGTTTACACGTCCAAAGAATGAAAGCAAATAATATTCGGATTCATACTGGGTTGGAACAAACATCTCATCACCGGCCAGAGTCATTCGCCTGTCACTTTTCTTTGCCCAGAAATGTTGCCAGCCATAACCAGCCATGACATCGATATTATGAATACCTACTTCTTTCGTGTAATTAGCATAAAAATCCAACAGTTTATTTGTTTTTTTGGTCAAACCTACGGTCTATCCCCTGCCCGTCTTTTTTAAAATCAACATAAGTAAGGGGTGCATTATCCGGAACAAACTCTTTACCATCACTCTTAAGCACATCATATCCCAGGTTCAGATTGAAACGTAAATCTTCGAAACCATGAACTTTATAATCTACAGCCACATTCCCTATACTTCTTTTAATCTTTGCTACACTATTTCGTAACTCAAGGTCAGCTACCGGATTAGAGGCGGCGATAGTTAATGGACTATCTCCTGATAACCAGGTAAAGTATCCTAAACCATACCCACCTGCATTTTCTTCATATACAGGACGTGTAGGGTCAAAACCTACAGCATTGGAGACCACACCACTTTGTACATCTCTGTTCTTCTCATAACTACCTTTTAAATTGATATTAAAGGACAGATGTTTATCCAGAAAAGAGGGGGTTAAAGCCACACCGGCTGTAAAACGTTCATAATTATTGGTTTTTATAATACCATTCTGATTAGTAT
>JAJBTP010000531.1 GCA_020860805.1 Tannerellaceae bacterium
TTGATGAGACTTATGTAGGCGGTAAACCTCGCAAGAACAATAACTGCTCAAACGATGAGGGCAATAAGCCCAAAAGAGGTCGCGGAGCATCTAAAACTCCAGTAATTGGAGTAAAGGAACGTACTACTGGCAAAGTTCATGCGATTGTAGCCAACCATAACGATAAAGGGAAGCAGTTGAGCGGCAAACAGTTTTTTGCCGTACTTAAAAAGGTCTGTTTAAGTTACTTCCCACAGAAGAGACCATCGAACTGGTAGAGAACCCCCCGACAGAACTTCCATTACTATAAGTAGCTCCGGTATAAATTCCATAGAAATAATTGCTACCACCTGAAATATCGCCATGGGTATAGATCGTATAGTTGGTATTAGACTTTAATTCCGGACTACTAAATAATACAGCCATACTTCTGCTATAGGTAACAGGCATTTTAAAGACAAGCGCCTGTTCACCACTATCAGATTCTATACATATTGTAGAGATATTGGAAGAAGATGTTTTAAATACAACAGAAGGTTGTGTACATAATCTGGATGTAGGTGTACTTGTATCTCCACCTATACCAATAATAATACCTCCAGTTATTTCAAAATCACCATTATCACAATCAATTCCGGCTTCCGGAGAAGTTGTTCCGGCTGAAACAATAATGCCTCCGGTTACACTTAAGGTTCCATTTGAATCAATTCCATCATTTGCAGAGCTAAGGCAATAGATATATCCACCATCAATTTGAATATGAGTTCCAGCATTTAATACAATCATCATATGCTCTAACATCAAGGTTGCCTCCCTTTATAACAAAGTTAGCTTTACTTTCCAGCCCTTCTGCTTCTGTTTTGTAGGTTCGTATTTTTATTACACCATCATATATAGTAAGATCACCTTTAACACGTATGGCTTTTGCGGCTGTATCATTATTCCGATCGTACACATACTGGCCACCTGTTGTATAAATAATAAGATTTGCGTTATATATATTCAGATCACCTGTTATATTTATTCCTTTTCCACCGGAACCTACACTTATAATCGTGATATCACCGCTATAGATATCCAGGTTTTTATCACATTTAATTCCCGCACATGAAGAAATATCCGCTTCTTCCTCCTCCCAAAAAGCATCGCCGGCTGTTTGGATATAAATGGTTCCGTTTATAATTTCCATACCCTCTTCACTGTTAAATCCTTTAGATGCATCTCCATATGTAGTAATATTTATTGTTCCCGTTGTATTAACCAGGGTGGTCGTTTTGCTTTTTATTCCATGCCCCTTCTTTCCAATAGTTATAATTTCAACTGTACCGCCCAATATTTCCACATATCCTTTTTCACATTCGATTCCTTCTCCTATAGAACGCGTGGTAATTATACCTCCTTCAATCAATACATAATCATTTGCGTGGATTGCATCACTCGCAGCCTCTTTTATCCAAATATTTCCGGAAGAGATCTGGATATAATCATCGCTGCAAATGGCATGTTTGTTTTTTCCACGTATTTCCAGTGTGCCACCTCCTTCAAATATAAGTTGACCTTCACTGAAGAAAGTTCCTTTCATATCCTCATCGTTTATCGAAATATATTCTTCCCCGTCAATTAAGCGGTTTGTTGTTTCATCCACAAGATAAACGGTTGCCTTTTTGCCACACTGATTATTAATGGCTGCCCCATTCGGATTAGTTATTCCTACTCCATTCAAATATAAATTAAACTTCTTCTCTCCATATATTTTTACCGAGCCATTTTCTGTAATTCCCGATAGAATATAATTTAACTCCTCGTCTGTTGTGTTTCTAATAATAACGTGTCCATCAGATTCATTTGTTACTACTACGTCCTCCGAATAGGGATTTTCGATCCTTATATTATCAGATGAAAACAAATTCTAAGAGCAGTAATATCCAAGTTTTGTGAATTAGTTATCAATGGATTATCACCCGGATCACCTGAATCTGTGGGTATTTGAGGAATAGTTTCATCCTCCTCGTCTGTAATTCCTATGTCTTCATTATTCCATATTCTCTCATTTTCATATAAATCTTTATCATCGGAACATGACGACAGTGTTATAATTATTGCATATATCACAAAAATATATAATTTAGGTTTACAAAGCTTATATGGAATATAAAACATTTTAGTGATTATTTAAATTGTAATTCTATATATACTAGTACCAGTCAAAATAATACATGGTGTTAAAAACCAAGATTTTATAATAAGGAGATCATGCATTATTATTTATAATCCATTTTTGGATAACAAATCCCAAAAGAGACCCCACAAGTGGGGCAATAATAAACAGCCACAGTTGAGATAAGGCTTCGCCCCCCTGGAATAACGCCGGACCTATACTACGTGCCGGATTAACCGATGTACCAGTAATAGGAATGCATACAATATGTATTAACACCAGCGTCAAACCAACAATCAGGCCGGAAAGATTTCCCGCACCTTTCCTTTCATCTGTAGAAGCGAGTACAACCAATACAAAAAGACAGGTAAACACCACTTCCGCCATAAATGCCTGTAACATCATTCCTTTTTCAAAACTATTGGAACCTGTGGCGGTGGGTCCGTCATGTGTTCCGGTGGATACGAGTATGTAAAGGATAGCAGAGCCGATAATGGCTCCGATTATTTGGAACACCATATACACTCCGGCATCTTTGCCACTTATTCTTTTGGATAAAAGCATTCCCAATGTAACAGCCGGATTGATATGGCACCCCGATATATTACCAATAGTATATGCCATAGCAGTTACAGATAACCCAAAAGCTAGCGCCACGCCGATTGTTCCAACCCCGGTGCCTACTGTATCAGCCGTTCCGCCGGCAAAAATTGCACTGCCACACCCCATAAGAACAAGAATCATTGTTCCTATCATTTCTGCGATGTATTTTTTCATAATTTACCAGTTATATTAATTAATAATATCGTTTTTAGTTTGATGTAATATCACATTCATTTTAAACTATTTTAAACCCTTAAAAACTCCAGGTGATTTGTGTTAAACCACCTGGAGTTAAAAATCTATTGAATCGTCTCGGAAAGGACTTATTCTTCCCCTTCCTTACTGTATTTATCTTCAAAAAATTGTAGAACCTCCTCTTCCGTGGTATCCGTACCATTTTCTATCATATCCCGGGTGATAGCCCGGATAAATTCTATCCGCCTGGTCTCCCTCCAGTCTTTTTCAATGGTAGCGAGTACCTCCTGCCATACCGTCGGTTTCTAGGTGGTGTATCCTTCCGGTATGTATGACGTTTTTTTCTCGTGCGTATAATGGGCTTTCCAGCCTAAGTAATTTTTTCCGACGATAAAAGGCTCATACTGTTCTCCGACGGTAAACAAATCCCTCCAATCCTTTTCCCAGCTTTCGCTCTCCACAATCTTTTTTAGAAAAATAATTGCTTCATAACCATTAAAGGAGAAAACTTGAATGTCGCCTTCTTTGGGCGCAATTCCCGGTTTCCACGTTTGCATATTGAACACGTGTATATGATAAATCCCAGCGCTCTCGCCTGTGTGGGTATTTATCATGCAGGTTACACGTGGCTTGCCATTTCCTTTAAAGACAGTTATGTTTTTTTGTTGAGCGAAAAGAGTAAAATTGCTCACTGTTAAAAAAC
>JAJBTP010000036.1 GCA_020860805.1 Tannerellaceae bacterium
CCTTTTGGCAACAGCTATCGGAACATTGGCCGGAGGTCCTATAGGAGATAATGTTGGGCGTAAATATGTGATTTGGGCGTCTATTCTTGGTGCTGCACCATTTGCCTTATTAATGCTGCACGTGAATCTGGTATGGACAGTTGTACTGAGTTTCTGTGTAGGATTAATTTTATCCTCTGCTTTTCCGGCTATTTTAGTCTATGCCCAGGAATTGTTACCTTATAAACTGGGATTGATTTCCGGTTTGTTTTTTGGTTTAGCCTTTGGTATAGCGGGTATAGCATCTGCCGTTTTGGGCAAAATGGCGGATCTGTATGGAATAGAAGCGGTCTATAATGTTTGTGCATATATGCCTTTATTGGGTTTAATCACCTGGTTTCTACCGGATTTAAAAAACAAATAAACTGGCTAAATATTAGGGTGTTTTTAATCTATAAGGATAAAATTATAATTGATAAAATAAATATATATATATATATATGTCGTAATTAAACGACCTCTTATTATCAACTTTTTATTCATCCTCTTTATTACTTATTAATAGCAAAAGAAAAGAATTGTAAAATCTGACACGATTTTTCTCCGGGAATAAATTAAACGACAGGATATTTCCCTGAATGGACGGACTGCTTTAAACATTATTCTGGAAGAAGATTCCGAAACCCTTGATGAAGTTATTGTAGTGGGATATGGAGTACAGAAGAAAGTAAATCTGTCCGGTGCAGTAGATGCCATCTCATCCAAAGCGCTGGAAAGCCGTCCGGTATCGAATGTAAATACAGCTTTACAGGGGATGGCCTCTAACCTTAATATCGCAGCAGGTAGTGGACGGGCAGATGATGCACCGGGTATCAACCATCCGTGGTTTTACCTCTATCAATGGTGGGGAAGCATTTATTCTGGTGGATAATGTTCCAGTAAGCAGTTCTGAACTGGCCCGGATGAATCCGGATGATATAGAAAATGTATCCGTTTTAAAAGATGCTTCGGCTGCGGCTATTTACGGCTCCCGTGCAGCCTATGGGGTTATATTAATCACCACTAAAAAAGCTAAAAGCGATAAGTTAACCATTAATTTCAGCGGAAACTATGCTATCCGATCAAAAGGGATTTATCCGGAAATAGAAACCGATTTGGTTACTGTCATGGAAATGAAAAACGCTGCCCGTACGCCTTTATCCGCTGTTTTTAGCGAAGCACAAATAGAATATGCACGTAAGTTGCAACAAAACCCAAACCTGAACCGCATTATTATTGATCCTGAAAATTCAAACGCCTGGGCTTATTTTGGCGAAACAGACTGGCAAAATGAAGCCTATAAAAACACTGCAGGAACTTATACAGCCAATCTCAATATATCCAACCGGACCGATAAATTATCTTATTTCGTTTCCGGTCAATACTACAAACAGGATGGTATGCTCCGTTATGGAAATGATATCATGAAACGATATAATTTCCGCGGAAATGCCGATTATAAACTGACTAACTGGTGGAAGGTAGGTACTAATATCTCTTTTACAAACAGCAATTATGATTCTCCTTCTTTTCTGGATGGCTATTTTATCTGGAATATCAACCGGACTCCTATCAATAGTGTCCCTAAAAATCCCGATGGAACCTGGACACAGGATGGTGCATCTACCCTGGGTGCTTTACAGGAAGGTGGTCGTCGGGAGGACCGGATCAACCAGACACAAGTTTCTATTAGTACGGAATTTGATCTGATTAAAGATATCTGGAAACTAAATGCTGATGTCAATTTCCGAAGAACTAACTTCAACCGTGATCGGTATGTATTGCCTGTACCTTATCGTACAGGTCCGAACCAGCCTATCCAATACAGTATCCGGGAAGGCGAAAATAATTCATATACAGAGTTACGGGCACAGGAAGACCAGTTGAATGTTTATAATCTGTATAGTAATTTTACTAAAACATTCAATAAAAAAACATTATCTGAACCTGATGGCGGGATATAACCGGGAGTATGCAAGCTACCGTACTTATAATACCCGTAAAGTAAACCTGATTACGTCTGCTCTGCCGGAGATCAATCTGGCAACCGGAAATGTAACTGCTTCCAACACCTGGAATGAACTGGCACTGGAAGGATATTTCGGACGTGTAAACTATATTTATGATGATAAGTATATTGTAGAGTTCAACGGACGTTATGATGGTTCCTCCCGTTTCCCGGAAGGAGACCGGTGGGGCTTTTTCCCTTCGGGTTCATTGGCCTGGGTAGTATCACAGGAGAATTTTATGACTCCTATCAATGAGGCGTTGAATCTGTCTAATTTAAAGGTACGTGCTTCGTATGGTTCACTGGGTAATCAGGTATTATTAGATGATGATGGTAATCCGATTTATTATCCGGCCATTGCGAGCCTCTCTTCTGAAGTGATTAATTATGTAGTGGAGGGTGATAAGCCGACAGCGGTAAAACAGCCGGGCGTAGTGGCTAAAAACCTGACATGGGAAACAGTAAGTACAGTCAATGTGGGATTCGATATGAGTTTGTTCCAAAACAAATTTATGTTCTCTTTTGATAAATATACCCGTTATACCAAAGATATGTTGACCCGCAGTAAAGAATTGCCGGCTGTCTTCGGTGCAGCTGAACCGAAAACCAATGCGGCTGACCTGAAAACAAAAGGGTGGGAAATTACAGCCAGTTACCGGGACCGGTTTACCTTGATGAATTCTCCGTTTGACTGGTCGGTTAAGTTTATGATTGCTGATTATAAATCCTGGATCACCAAATTCGATAATCCGACCCGTAGTTTAAGTGATTATTACGAAGGACAACGCATCGGTGAAATCTGGGGATTTATTAATGACGGTTATTTTGCTTCACAGGCTGAACTGGATGCACTGGATCAAAGTGCTATCGGAACCGATGATGTGGGATATATATTCCAGATTGGTGACCTGAAGTATAAAGATCTGGATGATAATAACAGAATTACCAAAGGTGATAATACGGTAGATAATCCGGGAGACAGAGTCATTATTGGTAATAGTGAAATCCGTTTTCCATACAGTTTTGAACTGACCGGAGCATGGAAAGGTTTTGACGTGCGTATGTTCTTTCAGGGAGTCGGCAAACGGGATTGGTATCCGGAGGCAGCCAGTATCTACTTCTGGGGTATTTATGCACAACCCTGGACAAATGTAACCAAATTGAATATGGATCACTGGACACCGGAAAATCCGAATGCCTATTTCCCCCGTGTAAAAGCTTATATTGCAGAAGATGAAGGAATGGAATTAGCTGCTCCTCAGACAAAATATCTGCAAAATGCAGCATATTTACGGTTTAAAAACCTGACAGTAGGATATACTTTACCACACTCTGCTGTGAATAAACTGAAAGTCTCTTCCCTTCGTTTTTATTTTAGTGCTGAAAACCTTTGTACACTTAGCTGGCTGGATGAGAACCTGGATCCGGAAGTGATCACCCACTATTCTGGTTTTAATAGTGGCGTATATCCTATGCAACGTACCTATTCTTTAGGTATGAACCTGACATTTTAATGATATGCTATGATTGTTTTACTATATAAAATAAACAATATGAAAAAATATATCGCAATCACCCTTTTGGTATGCCTTGGACTAACAGCGTGTGAT
>JAJBTP010000350.1 GCA_020860805.1 Tannerellaceae bacterium
TTTACGTCCGGATAGACTCACCTCTATGGGTCCTGTTGTGACAGGAATATTTAATGAAACCCCGGCATGTAACACATGAGCCCCCGGAGTAGCTAATTCATTCCTGGCTATCCTGTTTTGTGCGGCAATACTTTCCAGTTCTGTGTAAGCCTGACCGTTTTTCCATTTCCAGGTGAAGGTATTACGCATCGAAGCCGGCGAAGAAAATGCCAATGGAATTCGTTCCGTATGATTATACGTGTAGAGGTATTCACCTGTAAAGTCATAGCTGAACCGGTTTGTAATAGCAAAACGGACGGCTAACTCTGTTCCGGCAAATAAAGTCTCTGCTCCACTATACCGGTAAATTTGCCCGGCATGTGGTAAGATAGACCATGTTCCAGTTGGTTGCAGATAGATGTAGTTCTCAAACCAACTTAGAAAAGGGGAGATAGTGATAGATAATCGTTCCTGTTCCCATGTATAGGAGACATCCAGTTGCCAACCCTTTTCGGAAGAAAGATTTGGGTCACCCTGTTCATGCCGGAATGCACTATGATGGACTCCGTTGGATGCCAGTTCATTGGCTCCCGGTAAGCGGAAACTCCGTCCTATATTTGCCTTAAATAGGTGGTTGTATGCAGGTTTCCATACTATTCCTATGGAAGCTGATAAGTCTCCGAAATTCCGGTTTACGGCATAACTACGCCACTCATATGCACGGATTATTTCCTGGTCGTATCCTTTCTCTGCCAGATAAGTTTCCAGATAACTATCTTTATAAGGAGAAATATCCACTTTTCCGTAATCATACCGGATTCCTCCGCTAAATGTAACCGTATTGCCGGCATGCCAGTTGGTAAACCAAAACATACCTGTTGTAAAACGGTTAAACCGGGGAAGTAAGAAAGAGTAACCACTCATACGGTTTTGCTGATACTGTGTATCCCATCCGAATGTATGTTCCCATCCCGGTGAATTATGTAACCGGATTTTGGCAGAAGTACTGAATGTATTCAGGGTAAAAGCCAGCTCTTTGTCCGGGTCCGTTTCCGGAGGTGTCTGATTGCCGTAATGAGTGTGAAAACGGCTGAGTTCCTCCCTATGGTTATTCTGATATCCTACGTCAAGCAACAGGGTGAAATATTCCTGCCGGTATTGTTGATTAACAGTTGCTTTGAAATGATTGACAGTACTATAGAGTAAGTCAATGTTGCGGCTGTTACCATCATCTTCCAGACGGGAAGCATCGGGAACACCATGTGCTCCGGGGAAAAATCCAGCTTTCTGGTAAGCATTGCTTATGGCATATTTCAGATTATGCCGGCTTCGGTTGTACTCTGAATAGAGAGAAACATTCCGTTCATATCCGGCGGTATTTTTGAGTTTCTTTCCATGTATGGGTAACTTTTGTGTCAGATAAACCACTGTATCAGCAGGGATACGGTAATCTCCATACTGCTGTTCGGAATACCGTAATTTGGTATACCAGTTCTCTTTTTTTATTCCTAACATAACCGATCCCCCTATACTGGCATTTGCTGATTTTGCCAGGATAACTCCTTCACCGAAAAACTGATTATCTACAGGTGGAGGCAGTGGAAGTATCTCAATAGTACCTCCCATAGCATCACTTCCATATAACAGGGATGCCGGCCCTTTACGAATAACGACCCGTTCGGCATTAAACGCATCTATTTCCAGTCCGCGATCAGCACCCCACTGCTGTCCTTCCTGTTTAATTCCGTTTTCAAGTACTGAAATACGGTTAAATCCCATCCCCCGGATGACTGGTTTGGAAAATCCGGAACCAATATCCATCGAGCGAACCCCGGGTATATATTGCAAAGTCTGCATCAGATTACCTGAAAAATGTTCACGCATAAACCGGCTGTCAGCTATCTCCAGTTGCAAAGCTGACCTACGGTTTACCAACTGGTTGTAAGAAGCATTCACCGTTATACTCCCGAGTTCGATAACCCGGGTTGTATCTGGTTCCTGTGCTTTAACAACCGAAGTAAACAGAAAAGGTAATAAAAGACAGCCTATGCACCTATCCGGTATAATTCCGGTACGCATATAACTCTTTTATTATAAAATGAATAAATAGATTAATTAAGAGATGTGTATATACAACTCTTTATGAAAAAAGATTAGGTGGTACAGGGAGGTCCTCGCAGGTAATGATGGATAATGAAAGGGACTAACGGCTCTTCCGTAAAGCTATCATATGGTAGACAAATAACAGAAGATACCAGAGGAATATAAATAAGTTCCGGCTCGGTAAACAGAGAAACTGTAAAATGACAAACCGGACAATTTTCAGCGTCATGATCGTCGTTCTTCTCTGTCTTTTCGTGGCAGTGACAAACTTTACAATGCTTTTCTACATGGATGGATTTAACAACAAACGGTAATACAAAGAGAGCTAATAAAAGCCATCCTTTCATACAGTTTATATATACTTTGTTTTGCACCATTCCTTATACCGCAAAGGTAAGAACTGTTATGGAAAACAAAAGTTAATTCCGAAGTAAAATTTTGGTTTTGGAACTATCTGTTCCGGTTGTTACGGGAAGAACGCTTATCGGATAGCTACTAACGAAAATTTTCCCCGGAAACTTGTGGTAGTCAGATACCGTTCTTATTTGGATAAGGTACTGAACAGGTAGCTTTTCCACCCAGGTAGCGAACGTTTACTACCCGGCCCGGCAACGTTTGTTGCCCGGGTAACAAACGTTGCCGGGCCGGGTAAATCCGGAAAGAGATATCAGGCTCGTAAAAAGAAGGTAGTGAGAAAAACAAACCGGACTCACAGTCTTACCGTACCGGAGCGGGAGACTAAAAAGTCCTTCTCTGGTGATACGGGTTTACTTTTATAGTTGATTATTCATATCCTAATTCAAAATCCTGTTTTACAGCCGGAATACCTTCGTTCATCCATGCCGGCATCGGTTTACCTTTCAGGAAATGTTCAAAAATTGGAACATCCTTTTCTGGAAATCAACCCGGTTTGCTAGGCGTAACGGCCAGTGCACTTCACCCGGATAGTTAAGCAACCAGACGGGTTTCTGCAATCTTTTTAATGCTATGAAATACTCAATTCCCTGGTACCAGGGCACGTGTCCGTCGTTATCGTTGTGCATAATCAGGATGGGAGTTGTTACTTTATCCATGGTAAATAATGGAGAGTTCTCCTGATAGGCAAGAGGAGCTTCCCAGATAGTTTTTCCGATACGGCTTTGACCGTGCTCATACTGGAATGAACGGTTTAACCCTGTTTCCCAACGGATACCTCCGTAGGCACTAAACATATTGACAACCGGGGCGCCGGATTCGATGGCTGCGAAAAGTTGTATACGTGTAGCCAGATAAGCAACCTGATAGCCTCCCCAACTGTGACCCTGTGCACCGATTGCTCTTTCATCTACATACCCATCCTGTAAAATACGGCTTATACCGGGCATAACACAATTGTAACAGCTTTCTCCCGGGTATCCTTCTTTATAGCGTATATCTGGATTGAAGATAATATATTCATGACTATTATATAGATGCTAATCAATTGTAGAACGGTGAGGATCCGGCATCAGTTAGTTGTGAAGCGTTTCGGAATTTCGGTCTTAGAAATTGACAATCATCTGGTATTTTT
>JAJBTP010000288.1 GCA_020860805.1 Tannerellaceae bacterium
ACATAGTACTCCTCAGTTGCAGAAAATGCTGAAAAGGTTACATGCCCGGTATGGAGAGGGTATTCCGGAAGAGGTCCGACAAGAGTTCAGACAAAAGAGTAGTCATTTGATGAAATATATCGATTTGATGACTTTCTCTGGGCGCACAATTCCTATGTTTTTGTTTATATTGTCTGGCTATGTCTGGCTTTATTTTGTTTATGAAATAATAATACTAAATCTGGTTTTAATTATTGTGATGCGCAAGCATGAGAAGATGTGTGCATCTTTTAATTGATATCACTATGAAAAAGAGCGTTATTGATATAAATGACCTGGGTAATTTTTCTTCTTTTTTTAAAACCGGCCTGGGGAAGCTGATAGGTAAGATTGGGATAAAATGGCTTTCGATTGACAAAGTAAATCAGATTCATGCTAACCATTGCCACCTTAGGGGCACTGCCTTTACTTCAGCGATGTTAAATGACCCTCTTATGGATATCCGTTATACAGTTCATAATGAAAAGTATCTGGAAGAGTTACCGGAAGGAGCGTTTATCACTGTTTCCAATCATCCGATTGGTTCAATTGACGGTATTATGTTAATTGATATAATTGCTTCACGCCGTCCGGATTTTAAAGTGATGGTAAACGGTATGTTGCTGGCTATCGGTGCCATGGGGGATAATTTTGTATCTGTTAAACCGGATACCGGTAAAGGGGGAGGTATCAAAAATGTCAATGGGGTTCGTGTTTCTCTTCAACGTATTAAAGAAGGGTATCCTATGGGATTTTTTCCAGCTGGTGCTATCTCTTTTTATGAACCTGGAACCAAATTAATTCGTGATAGGGAATGGACGCATAGCATTGTCCGCCTGATTCGTAAATCCAATGTACCTGTATATCCGATTTTGTTTGATTTTCGGAATTCCGGTTTCTTTTATTGGCTGGGTCGTATTAGTTGGCGGATAAGAACGTTGCGTATACCGGCTGAAGCCTTTAATAAACGGGGCAAGACGCTTGACGTGTATATAGGGGAACCTATTCCGGCTGATGTAATCCGTTCTATGACTGATGATACGGAACTGGCTCATTTTCTGTATCAAAAAACTTATGGCGCTAAAAAATAACACTTCTATTCCTGCTATCCGGTGGTAGATTGTAGTTTTTTCACTTTTAACAATTCGTTTTCTCTTTTCATTCTCTGCGGATTTTTGTAATTTTGTCAGGAAAACTGAAATAATTGCAGATATTTAGAATAGTATGAATGTAAAACCGGAAATTCAGCAGATTAAGCAACGGTTTGGGGTTATCGGTGTTAGTCCGGGATTAAACCGTGCTATCGATGTTGCCTTACAGGTTGCTCCTACTGATTTATCTGTACTCATAACAGGTGAAAGTGGAGTCGGAAAAGAGAACTTTCCTCAGATTATTCATCAGAATAGCCCCCGTAAACACGGACAATATATAGCTGTCAACTGTGGAGCCATCCCGGAAGGAACGATTGATTCCGAATTATTTGGCCATGAGAAAGGTTCTTTTACCGGTGCATTGGCCGACCGGAAAGGTTACTTTGAGGTTGCTGACGGGGGAACTGTTTTTCTGGATGAAGTAGGGGAGTTACCTATTCCTACTCAGGCACGTTTATTAAGAGTACTTGAAACGGGAGAATTTATCAAGGTGGGTTCTTCAAAGGTTTTGAAAACCAATGTACGAATTGTAGCTGCTACCAATGTTAACCTGGTACAGGCTGTATCAGAAGGTAAATTCCGTGAAGACCTGTATTATCGTTTAAATACCGTTCCTATTCAAATCCCTGCTTTACGGGAACGACCTGAAGATATTTTATTATTGTTCCGGAAATTTGCCGGTGATTGTGCTGAAAAGTACCGGATGCCTCCTATCCATCTGGATGATGAGGCAAAAGAGGTGCTTATTTCTTACCGCTGGCCTGGAAATGTGAGGGAATTGAAAAATATTACAGAACGTATCTCTATTATTGAAGAGTTCCGGGAGATTACGGCTCCTATTTTACGCCAATATCTGCCGGATAGCCAGATTGAAAAACTTCCGGTATTGGTGCAGCGGGAGGCAGACCAGAAAACCTTTAGCAGCGAACGGGAGATTTTATACCAGGTGCTTTTTGATATGAAGAAAGATGTCAATGGCCTGAAAAAGCTGGTGCACGATATAATGGGCGGTAATATACAGATGCCGGTTGAAAATGAACCTTATATTCATTCCCACCCGATTCAGCCTCCTATACAGGAAGCGGAAGCGGTAGAAGAAGAGACACTTTCATTGGAAGAAGTAGAGAAAGAAATGATCCGTAAAGCGCTGGAAAGGCATAATGGACGCAGGAAAAATGCGGCTGCCGACCTGAAAATATCTGAACGGACTTTATATAGAAAAATCAAAGAATATAACCTGGAATAATATGACCCGAATTTTTTCGTTGTGGTTAAGCTGTTTGTTTTTCCTCACCTTTATCGGTTGTTCTATTTCTTATACGTTTAACCAGTCTACGATTGATTATAGTATAATTAACACAATTCGTATTAGTGATTTTCCGAATCATGCGACTCTGGTATCTCCTTTGTTATCCTCTACTTTAACGGAAAATATCAAAGATAAATTTACCCGTGGTACCCGTCTGGAAATGGTTAATACCAATGCCGACCTGGAGATAGAAGGTGAAATTACCGGCTATAACCTGACTCCTATGGCGGTGAAGGAGGATGCTTATTCATCCGAAACCAAGCTGACCATAACTATCCGGGTACGCTATTTTAATAGTGTTCAGCCCGAAAAGAATTTTGAACAGTCTTTCTCTGCTTATACAACCTTTGATAGTAACCGGATGTTAACGGATATTCAAACGGAGGTAGATGACGAGATTATGTTGGAGTTAGTGGATCAGATCTATAATGCAACAGTAGGAGATTGGTAAATGGAGTATGAGAAACTGTACCAATGGATGGAAAATCCATCTTTACTGACAGAAGAAACTTTGTCTATGCTGGAAGATATAGTAGAGGAGTATCCCTGGTTTTCTACTGCCCGGAGCCTTTATCTGAAAAACCTTTCTTCAATAGAAAGTCCGGTATTTGAAGAGGAATTACAAAAGCATGCTGTTTACATTGCGGACAGGAAGAATTTATATACTTATCTACACTATGAGCTACCTGTGGCCCGGAAGGTGCCTGCAGACGTAAAGGAGGAAGAACCTGTAGAGGATTCTTTTTTATTAATTGACTCTTTTTTGACAGCCCAGGGTACATTAGGTGCTTATTCTCCTACTTCCACGCTTTCTATACAACCATCTGTCTCTACTGATTACATCGTGTGGGCTTATTCCAATGCGGATGCAGTGGGAACAGAAAAGGAAGAAACTGTACCCTTGAAACATCAGGATTTAATTGATTCTTTTCTCACGGAAGAGGAAAACCGTCCTTCGGGCTCACGTTTTCAGGGTTCAGAGTTAGGAGAAGAAAAGGTTCCCGGACTTATTATTGAGGAGGACGAAGAATATGAAAAAGTACTGGACGATTCCTATTTAATGGAAACTTTGGCCCGGATTTATGTAAAACAACGAAGATATGACCGTGCGTTACAAATAATTCGTAAGCTTAGCTTGAAAT
>JAJBTP010000517.1 GCA_020860805.1 Tannerellaceae bacterium
GGGAACCGGCATATCCCTGCCAGATGGAACCATTGTCATTGGATGTATAAAAATCATCCTTCCATGAAACAGTATATCTCTTCGCCTTATCGGAAGAATCGACAAAGGCAGCGTTTTCAGACATTTCAATTCTGTTATCCGCAATAGCACTGTAGGCTTCGGGAATCTTTTCTATGGGTGGTAATTTATTCATTATCTGCAAAGATACTCTTTAATCGCTGTTAATTTACCCGCTGGCGCGGATTTAAATCCGTGCCAGCCGTGTAAAAATTCTATTCCTCCAACCCGCCTTCTCTTTTTTCCTACCGGGAGGATTGTAACGAGAGATTATTCTATAAAAGAATGCCCGGAAATTCCATCTGTAAATCCTTTTAAAAAATCAAATTGTCATTTTGTCAAATAAATCTTCCATGAGTCGATTATTCCGGAGCTAACCACAGAGTAGGAACAAATACGCCCCGCTCTCGTGGGGTTAAGGTTTAACTGTTTGTGAGATGAGAAAAGGTATAGCCGGCATTTTAACAGATGGTTTCCATAGTCATGCAGGATGACTTCAAAAGTAGAGAAACAAATTCTTTACTCTGGGTAGCTTTTTGATTTTCTTACAGCTATCACACTAAAACATCAATGAGGTGTTAATTTCTATAAATTGGGATAGTTTTGAGGCTTCCGGGTTCCTTTTTTCCGGTTTGTGGGGATGAGTAAAAAAAGTTATGCGCATGTTTTTCTCCGGTCATGCGCATGAGTTTGTAATATCATGGGCATGACTTTAGAAAGTCATGGGCACGACCGGACAATGTCACGGGCATGACTTTTTTTATCCGGCTCTTTTTTGTGGGTTTTTGGTGCTGGTTGGGTGGTTGTAAGAAGATTGAGTGTTTTTAATCAGGTGCTTTTGATGGCATTTTGTTTGAGAAAATCCTTTTCGGGTTACTATTTATCCCGGGATTCTCCTCACGGCTGGAGGGTAAAAATAGGGGACATCCGGTACCTGGCCGAAGAAAATGTATTACTTTTGCAAAAACTTCAAAACTAAATCAACAATGAAACCAATGAGAACCTTATTTGTAATGGTATGCATTGCAAATCTATTTTTTTCCAGTTGCCAGCAAAAGAAGAGTGAATTACAAAAAAATGCGGAATCTATTTCTTCCCGTTTTTTAAATGAATACATTCAATACTGTAAATCCCCTTTAGGAGTATTTTTTAACCCAACACTAAAAAGTATTATACGGATTTGGATGGTGGAATCATTTTTTTTGCACATCCTAACAAACATTCCCCCCATATACCTCATTTATCGGCTTATGAAATAGTCAATTCCGAAGTAAAAGATTCATTAGTAACAGTAACCATCAATTACATTACCCCGGAAGAAAACCAACCCAGGAATGTTTATTTTTATTTTCATACCGATTCGCTGACTTTACATGGAGATAGCGCAAAAATAAAAGAAAGCTTCGGATTAGTGGAACATAAACAAACACGTATGTACAATTTTTACAAAGCGTTTTTTGACCATGCAAACCTAAAAACAGATAATGAAATTTACAAAAGATTTGATGAAACAAGCCAAATGCATATTCACAATACATCAAAGATGATGGTTCATTTGGAAATAGAAAAATATAACCTTATTGATTCAGACCGCTGGTTAGCTTCCGGATACGTACATATAAAAAACAACACTATATTCGACTATGAACATTTAGAACTAAACATGAGGTTCTTCAGAAAAAAACAGAGAGAACAAAAATGAAAAAATAGAGCACCTGCTAATTCCGGTTGAAAAAGTCGTAAAATCAAAAAAAAACAACGACCTATTTCAAATGGACAGTAGAAAACATTCATACAGCAACATCCTACGACATGTATATTGATTATGATTGTGCCTATCTACAATCGTTTGTCGTAGCTCAGACATGTGCAGATATGGGCATCAACATCCCGGATATGTATGAAATAGCAGAACTTTTACCTGAGAAATATGAATGGTGAAACGTATTAGGCACAGACTTTTGAAGTCTGTGCCAGGGTTGAGGTGAACTTTTTCATTTAAATATCCGGCTTTGCAAACAGAAATAAAAGATATTTTGAATGTATGGTTTTATAGCAGCTTTCTTCGCTCCTCCACCTCCTGTAATATCTTCATCTGGGTTATTCCGATTTGATTGAGTTTTATTAATCGTTCTTTTTGGGGAAGTCCTTCGTTGATGAACACGGCATTCAGGTTTTCCATATTAGAGAGGCAAATCAGTTCATTAATCGTAGCATAATCACGGATATTGCCTTTTAGTTCGGGATACATATCCCGCCACTCCTTTGCTGTCATACCGAAAAGCGCTACGTTTAATACATCCGCTTCACTGGCATAAATAACGGATGTTTGTTTACTGGTCAGTTCGGCAGGAATAAGATTGCGCCTGATAGCGTCGGTATGAATATGATAATTAATTTTAGATAGCTCTCGCCTGGCCGACCATCCGAGTTGCTTCTGTTCTTCTTCTTTCAGGCGTTGGAATTCCTTGATAAGATAAAATTTAAACTCTGCACTTAACCAGGTGGCAAACTCAAAAGCTATATCTTTATGGGTATAAGTACCACCATATCTCCCCGTTTTCGAAACTATTCCAATTGCATTCGTTGTTTCAATCCATCTCTTAGGAGTAAGAGAAAAACTATTTGAACCTGCTTGATTTTTAATTCCATCGAATTCGATGGAATTAAAAACCGGATTATTAAATAACTCCCATAAGCCAATGAATTCAATTGTACTACGATTACGCATCCAGTTTTGAAGAATATAATCACTTCGTTGCGTATCACGTTGCCGGGCAATATCAGTCAAAGAAATAAATTCATCAGACCGCTCTTTATAAACACTTATATCAATACCCTGCACTTCAATTTTAAGATTTTTTGCCATAGCTAAAGTTTTAAATTAGTTTCCTCAAAAATAAAAGGTTTGCGTCTCTTTTCCGCACTGAGTTGTTTAATCCCGATTTACTTTTAATTAGGGCGAATTCGCTATAATTAAAATCAGGATTATATACTTGTTCCCAAATATCAAGGTATTCTAAAGTATTCCGGTTACGTAGCCAATCTGATACAAAAATAACGGTCACATCTGTGTTTTTCACTGTAATTTTTGCCATAGTTAAAGTTTTAAATTAGTTTCCTCAAAAATAAAAGATCTGGTTCTCTTTTCCAACAAATTGAGTATGTTATACAAACAAGAACAGCCATCCTAAACAGGATGGCTGTTCTTGTTTATTCGTGGAAGAGGGTTTCTCTATCCTGTTTTACAAGCTCGTTTATCTGCTGCGGGGTTAGTTCCATCATTTGCAACAGGTCGAGGACGTCAAACAGATAATTGCCTGAACCGTCGTAAATACCGGATACGCTTGCCATTTTGAGTACCTCGATGAGACTACAGCGGAAGGACAAAACGGCATCTATTGTGTAGGTCGGCGGAAAGGTAATGCTATACGCTCCGTCGCGGTAGACTATCATAAGACAGCAGGTTTTATAATGAGTAGATTGTTCTCTACTATCACATCTACTTTACTACTAATCGGGAAACCCGCCTCTTCAAGCCATTTCCCCGTCAG
>JAJBTP010000572.1 GCA_020860805.1 Tannerellaceae bacterium
AAGTAAGTATTTCCGTACAGAAGAAGTTGAAACGATTGCTTTAAACAATATATCTCTGGAAGTAAAACAGGGAGAGTTCGTAGCTATTATGGGACCTTCGGGATGTGGAAAGTCTACTTTACTGAATATTCTGGGTTTATTGGATAACCCTTCGAATGGAAATTATTATCTGGGTGAAAATGAAGTAGGCCATCTGAAAGAAAAAGAACGTACACAGGTTCGTAAAGGAAATATTGGTTTTGTATTCCAGAGTTTTAACCTAATTGACGAACTGAACGTATTTGAAAATGTTGAGCTTCCTCTTACTTATCTGAATATTAAAAGTTCCGAACGAAAAGCGATGGTTAATGATATTCTGAAACGGATGAATATCAGTCACCGGGCTTCACATTTTCCACAGCAACTTTCCGGAGGTCAGCAACAACGTGTAGCGATTGCCCGTGCAGTTGTTTCTAATCCTAAATTAATCCTTGCCGATGAGCCGACCGGTAATCTGGATAGTAAAAAAACGGTCTGGAAGTAATGGAACTACTTACGGAATTGAATAAAGAAGGAACTACTATTATTATGGTAACTCACTCTAAACATGATGCCGGATTTGCTCACCGGGTAGTGAGTTTGTTTGATGGTAGTATTGTTTCTTCCGTAAGTGAATTTATTTAATACATTTAATCCGATAATTATATAAATAAGGTCCCCATGAAACAGTTCTATTATACTCTCCGTTATCTTCTGTTCGGAAAAGGAAACAGCTTTATTAAAATCGTTTCTTTATCGTTAGGTTTATTGGTTGCTATCGTACTTTTTGCCCGGGTAGCTTTTGAGATGAGTTTTGATAAGTTCTACCCGGAAAATGACCGCCTCTATTCCATCATGTGTTTATATACAATCGGTGGAGAAAGTTGGGAGCCGATGCCTATTGTACATGCTCCTATGCTGAGGGCTTTTAATGAAGAAATTCCGGAGATTAAATATGCAACTGTTACGGAATGGCCTTATGAAAAAGTATTTCTTTATGACAATAAACGGTATACACCCACCACGTTAGTAGCAGATTCACTTTATTTCAAAACAATGGGTATCCGGGTTCTGCGCGGGGATGACCGTTTATTAGGGGTAGCTTCTACTCTCTTCCTTTCACAGACACAGGCTAAAAATATGTTTGGCCGGGAAGATCCTATCGGTAAGGTATTACTTGCAGATAATAATGAAACCTATACCATACAGGGAATATTTGAAGATATTCCGGAGAATTGTCATCAGCGTTTTGATGCTGTTGCTACTTTTCCGGATCGTTATAATCCGGGATATTGGATGGGAAGAGACTCATTTTATGGATACGTGAGGTTGCATGATAATGTGGATCCGGACTCTATAGAAGAGAAAATGAGAACAGTAATACGCAAGAACAGGGATGAGGATATGATGGCAGCACATGGTGTAAGTGCCAGATATTATCTGGAGCCCGTAACAGAGAGACATGCCGGAGATGGTAGCGTAAAAAGAATGTGTCTTATTTTATCTTTGTTAGCCTTGGCTATTCTATTAATTGCATCCATGAATTTACGTCCTTATTTCTATCTCTTCTCTGGCGGGACGGGCTAAATCTGTAGGAATCCATAAATGTAACGGAGCTTCATCCGGAAAGGTGTTTGCCTTATTTTTATATGAAACCGGTATTTTGATTCTTATTTCTTTGTGTGTGGTAGTACTTCTTTTATTGAGTTTCCGGGGTTTGATTGAGGATATGACCAATACCTCTTTTACCGGCTTATTCCAGTCTACTAATTTGTGGATACCTTTTGTTTTGATACTGGCTATATTCTTTTTATCCGGTTATGCACCAGCCCATGTTTTATCGTCTATTCCGGTAACACAGATTTTCCGTACGATTACTATTAATAAAAAGTACTGGAAACGTTTCCTTTTGTTCATACAGTTTTCCGGTGTAACTTTTATTCTGGTATTGGTTGTCATTATACTGGCGCAGTATAAAATGATAATGGATAAGGATTTAGGGTATAGCCCGGATGGAATCGTTTATACAGGTATAAATGTGCAGGCAGATTCGGCTGAAGAATGGGGGATTAAAAGTGAAGCCTGTAAACAGGAGTTTCTTCGCCTTCCGTATGTAGCAGATGCTACCAATCATTATTTTATAATTATTCATAACTATAGTGGTACACCTGTTACAGATGAGGAAGGAAATGTTTTATTTACAGTTCGTTTCAATGGTGTTGATTATAATTATATATCCACTATGGGACTAACCCTGGTAAATGGTACTAATTTTACAGCAGCCGATCAGATAATTGTAAATGAAACTTTTGTCAAAACAAGAGGATGGGAAGATGACCCTATTGGAAAAGTCGTTCGTGGAAACGGTGATACTCCTTATGGTACTATTGTAGGTGTGGTGAAAGACTATCCTATTACTTCTTTATATAATGAACAGATGCCCGTCATGCTTCGGGGATTTCGTAATTGTGGGGGCATGTTAACACTACGGGTTACTGATTTTTCTTCAGAAAAACTAACTGAGTTGAATGACAAACTAGCCACTATGTTTCCGGACCAGATTAAGGAATTTACGGTACTTCAAAACCAGTTGGCCAGTCAATATAACTCAACCCGGCAATTCCGTGATTCTGTTGTTGCTGCTTTCCTGATTGTCCTTCTAATTACTGCTATGGGATTATTTGGGTACATCAGTGATGAGATAACACGCCGGAGTAAAGAGATTGCTATCCGTAAAGTAAACGGAGCAACAGCTCCTAATATATTAACCTTGCTCTATAAAGATATTTCTTATTTATCTCTGCCGGCAGTGATTTTGGGTATTTTGATTTCCATTTATATGGGTCGGAAATGGCTGGAAGACTTTGCTGTGAAGATTTCTTTATCTCCTCAGATGTTTATTCTGAGTGCTATCGGAATTCTGTTACTTATCACAGGTATTGTTACCCTCAGAGCCTGGAGAGTAGCCAATGAAAACCCGGTAGACAGTATTAAATCTGAATAAACTAAATCATGAAAACAATTACAAGAAACTTCCTGAGCGTGCTGAGGCGGTTTAAAATGGCGACCGTATTAAACTTACTGGGTCTTACTGTCGCCTTTGCTGCTTTCATGGTTATCCTGATACAGGTGAAATATGAGTATAGTTATGACCGTACCTATTCAACAGCTGACCGGATATATAGGGTGGATAAAACTGTTGAGAATATTATCGGTATGGTACAGACACGTCCTTTTATCGAAGAATTTGTAAAATCGTCTCCCCATATTGAAGCCGGTGGATTGATATTGGCTCTACCTATATCCAACTACTTTTATGTAACCCATCAGGGAGAAAAGAAAGGTTTCCGTGAGGCAGTCTCTATCATTCAACCGGAAATTGTGAAAGTATTTGATTTTCCTGTCCTGCAGGGTGACCCGGATTGTTTGAATGATCCGGAAAAGATGATGATTCCGGAAAGTCTGGCACAAAAAATATTTGGTGATGAATCTCCTATTGGTAAATCTGTACAAACGGATGAACAGGTTTTTTATAAAAATGAAAAAATGTTTACTGTAGGAGCTGTCTATAGAGATTTCCCA
>JAJBTP010000304.1 GCA_020860805.1 Tannerellaceae bacterium
TTCTTGAGTTTGTAGAAAGGAACTATTCATAGTCATCTTCATCCATATTAGTATCACCACCATCTATCCAACTGGTATCATTGGGCTCTAACCGAGTTATTACAATTTCAAAACGTATTCTTCCGGCAGTCAGAATCAAAGTCTGTTCATTACTGTTTACCCAATCAGCCAGGGCAGTAAAAACCAGAGTTGCGATTTCTCCGTTTTCCTTTATCAATTCAACTCGATATAAATTACTTTCTACTTTCTGGAATACATTATCCTGATCTATTACAGTCGATTTTACACCTTCCAGTGAACAGCTTATCATTTCATCCGGTACATTTGTAGTTAATGATAAGGATATAGATGAACCTGCCGGGGGATCCAGTTGTACTTTCTTACTATTTATGGAGAGATAATAGGGCCCATCAATCCCGATATCTTCATCTTCATGATGTATCCATTCATATATACCATACTCCATATTTACAGGAGGGGCTTTTGCCGCTTCCTCCTCATCTTCATACCCTTCACCGGAAATGGATGTTACTGTAAACTCATATTTATGATTTCGAAGAATCTGAACCAATTTGTCATTATCTGTTTGGTCCACAAAATCCAGTGGATAGTAAACCATTTTACTCTTCTCTTCTTTTTTATAATATCCACCTATCACTACACGAGTTGGTCTCTTGTTGCCAACAATTTGTGTTGCATCATTTTCATATAAATAGAGTGCATGAGTGATTTTGTTACCAGTAGGATTGGTTGCTGTAATTTTTTGTTTACAACTAACATTCGCAGGCATTTCAGGAATATATATATATCATTTTTACTGTCGTAATTAGCAGGCAGAGGTGCTATCAGACCTGCAGAAGGAGCATAATAAAGAGATACCTGTTCCAGCTTAAATATTGATTCCCCTATAGTCTCATCAATTTCTACTTCTACTGCTGCAACTGAACGTAATAGATAGATAGTACCCAGATTCTTAGTGACACCATCTTCTATACTTACATGGGTAAGTACATTCCACATAGGTAAAGAAGCAGGAATTCCTGATAAGCGTGTATCGATAAGTGCCGGACGTATATTATCTTCCCAACTGCTACCTTCCACCAGTATATCCTGTTTTGCTTCCAGAATACTGCGGCTATTAGCAATAAAATGGAGAGTGACATTTTCCTGGGCTTTCAGAGTGGTTCTGTAAACACCGTCCGAAAGCCATGTGTTTCGATAATATAAATACTTCCCCTCATTATCACAAACAATAATATCAATTTCCTGTAGTACTTTTTCTATTCCGGTAACTTCATCCGCCGTGGGTATGGCACCGTTTGCTTTTGGGAGAAATGCGACTTCCGTTTCCTCCCCTGTGTATTGTCCTCCTCCGGGCTCGCTGTGATTATCAAAGCAAGATGGTAAAAGACAAATACACATCCATAGTATGGCAATTTTCTCTTTCATCTGTTTTTCTTTGAGTAAGATTATAAGCCTTGAACCCTAAAGTTCAATGTTCTCCATCCGTTTATTTTGAATATGACATCTTTTTCCCTGATTTCTAACAGGAGTTCATCACCTGCTACTGATTCGTATTGAGTATGTACGATAAATGGAGATTTATTTGGTGGAATTATCTTAACAGATAGGTTTTTACCGGATTGTGATGGAGGCAGGAAAATAAATCCTGTATCCCATTTATCTCCATCATATATCAGTTTAGAATCTCCACTTATAATAATATCTTCTCCGGAAGGCTGTAAATCCATAGAAAGTTCTTTCTGCAGACCGGATATCTCTATACCAGGTTTTTCCTCAGGGGAAAAATAACCATCATCATATAAGAACACACTTAATTTGCACACTGCCGGAGAGACAGAAACCGGAACATGCGAATCGGCCGTCAGGTCTTTTTCAGTCCAGGCATAGGAGTCTCTATGTAAAAAATCCAATGGTTTATAGATTCCATCTGTACCGGCAAGCAATTCCAATTCAATCTTCGTTTCTTCTTTTTTCTCTCCCTGTATTGCCTGGGGAACTTTTCCGGAGATAGTTTCTGTTACAGGTACCGTCCAGCCTATCACTTCTGTTTTACCAGTGAATTGTTTTGGGAATGTATAAAACTGACCTCCTTTGATTGCATCAAAAGGAATCACGGCTCCAGCCTGTACGATATCATTCTGGTAAAGATGAAAATAGATATCGTTTCCTATCTCCTTGTCAAACTGTGTTGTACTTCCTTTGTACTGAAATTCAACATATACAGTACCTGAACATCCGGATAAGTCTTCATCAATACATCCATTACATAACAGAGGAGCGATTAACAGATATAATAATCGTTTTGTTATTTTCATGTTATTTATTTTCGGAAATGAATAGTCTGGCACAAGAACAATCCTGTACCAGACTATTAGGATTAAACACCCTGACCTAATTGCATATTTCTCCAGGCCTTAATACTGATATTGGCCGAAACAGAAGCACCTTCTTTTGGAATTACTTCACCTTCATCTTCATCCTCTTCAGCTTCTTCCGGAGTACCATATCCTTTGGTGCTGACACTTTCCAGTGTGATTGTATATTCTACGTTACGGAATAATTTATAGGCATAATCAGAAGCAATATTTAAACGCCAGTAACGGGTTCTTTCACCTTCCGTTGGATGTGTCAGTTTTCCTTTTAATATCATAGCACATACAGAGCGTCTTTCATAACCGGCAAGTCCTGTGCTACTGGTTACCTCTTTCGGACTATTTTCATGAACAAAAATATCCTGTTTATCTTCCGTTTTAATCCATACATTTCCACTTACTGCACCACTATATACTGTAACCGGTTCTTTATTCGTATAAGCTGATTTATAATAATTGCTTAAATCATCGTTTAAATTCCAGCCAACCCAGGCCTGCTGTTCATTCGTTGTATTATATTTAGAGAATGTATAGGACTTCGTCATACCATTCACAACATAATACTCAAGTAAATCAAATTTTAAATTACCGGTTACAACCTGACCAAAAATCTCAATCAAACCTTCATTGTCAATGTCTACCTCTACGTTGTCTATTGTTTGTAGTGGTTTTAGTTTGGAAAAAGCACGGTCTATTTCTATAGTTACAGGTACTCCGTGCTCATCTATACCAACATTCACAGGTTTGCTTTCACCAGCCATTGGAATACCTTCAGTAGGTATAATGCGTGAGTTTGTATTATCTAATTGATAACTATTCATTAAATTACGTACACTTTCTAAATCCTGACCGGAAAGGGCACCCAGATTGGAACTGGTAACCACTAAAAAAATCTTCTCACCCTGAGTGACGGGAAGCACATACGATTTGGAGGAACTCCAGCCTTCAATTTTAACATATTCGTAATCCACTGTTTCACGGTTACCATTACTATTGAAAACATAAATTTCAACATGATCCACTTTATTCTCCGCATCTGAACCTTCATTAGGTTCCCCTTCTACTGCTGAATACGTTTTTTTGAATAAGCCAGTGTGATACTGGCATAACCTACTTCACCTTCTCCATTACCATTTACGGTTGTTTCTTCTTTTGAACAAGCTGCTGTAAAGAAAATAAGTGCAGCCAGAATAAAT
>JAJBTP010000630.1 GCA_020860805.1 Tannerellaceae bacterium
TAATACTATTATTCGACCACTATCCTTCGAAAACGTTATTTCCAGTTACTAACTCTTCTCATTTTCAATAACCAATAAGCAAAATAGTTCGATTTACGTAAAAGGAAGAGAATCCTGCTATGCTTTCCGCAATAATTATATAGTTGTTTCGATGTCTCTCTCATTTCCCGATCTAAAGTTATAATTTGATTCAAATTACCCTTAGAAGCAGGTAATAGTAAAATGGTCTTTAACACATTATCAAAATATCGTGTCATACGTAAATTAAGAAAAACCTCATTAGCTTTTTCTATATTATCAAGCTCTCCATAAAACTGTAGTAAAATTTTAAATCCTTCTATAGCTTCTGCAGAATGTCGTTTACGGTTTTCCAAACTAACACTTTGCCCCTCATGACCAAAACGATAACAATAAACATCATAATGTTGAAAAGCTACTGTTCTGATCCAGGGAAGCCAGTAACAAATAAACATGCGATCTGTATATAATTGATGTTCCGGTAAAACATTGGGATAATTCTTTATAATCTCCGTGCGGTACGTTGCTACCCATATTCCATACACAAACGGCGTTTCTAACTGTTCCAATCTCACTGTTTGATTATCAAAGCATTCGCCATATAATGTTTCCCAATAATTACTGGTATGAGATCTTTCTCCTGAGTCATTTATTTCTGCACGGCCGCTTAGCACCAGGTCAGCATCGCAATTACGTAAGAATTCAACCAGACGTATTAACCCTTGCTTGTCCATCCAGTCGTCTCCGTCAAGCAGTTTAAAATATTTACCGGTAGCATGTTCCATACTCCAATTAACCGTCGAGCCGTAACCGCCATTCTTTTTATGGATAGCATGAAAGGTATCAGGAAATCGTTTTTCATATTCCCTGGCAATCAAAAGTGTATTGTCAGTTCCCCCATCGTCTATAATAAATACCTCTATGTCATCCAAAATTTCGTTTGCACACAATGAATCTAAAGTCTGCCCAATGTATGATTCAACATTATAAGCTGCAATAGAGATTGTTAACAATTTGCTCATATATTACACCCACTATTTAATATTCTAATAGTTCTCTCCAATCCGCTTTGGATACCATATCTTGGAAAATATCCGAGTTTTAAAAGTTTATCTACATTCAAGACCGAATCCTGTTCTTTAGGAAACCCTTTTCTCTCTAACTCATCCGGAATATCATAAACCACTTCTTTTCCGGCAATTTTCGCAGCTGCCTCTGCGACCTGAGCAATAGTTACTATCGCTGACGGATTTGCAACATTATAGGCCTCTCCCGATATCCCCTGATTGATAACTAACAAAATACCCATAACGGCATCTGCAACATACGTATAGGTACGCTTCTGCCATCCCTTACTTTTTAAAACAATATTTTCAGAATTTACAGCTTTTCTGATAAACTGTGCAACAGCTTTATTATCGTTTGCAGTCATCGTAGGTCCATATATCGATCCCAAACGAGTAATAACAGCATTTACATGGTACTCTTCCACAAAACTTCTAATAAGTAACTCTGAAACACGCTTACTTTCCGAATACCCGGATCGAATAGCGTTAAAATCTAACCGTCCATAATCACGCTCAGTAAGTTGTTCTATATCAACACACTCTCCATATACCTCGTAAGTAGAAGTAAAAAGCAATCGTGTTCTTAAATGATCTTTCGTATATTCCAATATCCTCATGGTTCCCAAAACATTTGTTGTTATTGTTTCAGCAGGATATCTTGCATAACTCTGAGGATCCGCGTTGCTTGCCAAGTGAATAATAAAATCATATTCTTCTTCTTTCGGAATAGGCTCTGTCGCATCGCGTTGAATAAGTGTCAAACCATCTACAGGAAAATCAGTTGAAAATCTTTTTTTCATACGTTCCAGATTACGCCCTGTTCCTGTTATTTCAAATTTTTTTTTATTAATGAGATTATCATAACGCAAAGCATCAATTAAAAATGATCCTATCAATCCCGAAGCTCCTGTTACAAGGATTTTAGAATTCGCCGGAAGCGATACTAATTTGCATACCTCCTCTAAATCTTCTTTATATAACGGATGGTACATAACTGATCTCCTCCATCATTTATTTCAGCCACTCTGAACGTTTCGAGTTTAAAAGAGCCTTAAAAATATCCAAATCTTCTGTTGTTGTCAATTTTATATTCTTTTCAGATCCCAATGAAAAATATAACGTTTTTCCAAGTTCAATAAACATTGTACATGTGGCAACAGATGCTGTAATGCCTTTCGACAAAGCCTCCTTATGAGCATCTACTAATGTACCCACAGATGCACACTGCGGAGTCTGTGTTGTTTTTAAATTATCTCTCGGCACCTGAAATGATGATGATTTTCCATCATTAGTTTTTAACATTGCCGCCGTACAAGGCACTACAGAAATAGCATTTCCATTTGCACTGGCAACCCGAATGCAATCAGAAATGATTTCCTCAGAGACCATCGGACGAATAGCATCATGTATCAGAATCAAATCATCATTGCTGTGCCTGCTTGCTATATCGTATACTCCATTACGAATAGAATCCTGTCCATTCTGACCACCGGTTACGATATTTTCAAGTTTTGAAATGTTAAACTGTTTGCAATAAGCATCCAGTATTTTTTCCCAGCCTTCGATGCACACCACCACTATACCATCAATATTAGGATGCCGCTGAAATGCTTCCAACGTATAGATAATAACCGGTTTATCATATACATTCAAAAACTGTTTCGGTATATTCTGATGCATACGAGCACCGGATCCTCCTGCTATAATCAGACCAATATTCTGCATAAAAAGCCTCCTTCGTCTGCTAAAATACCAGCAAAAATTTTATTTCAAAGTAACTACTAATCCTCTTTCCAATATGCCTGTCCTAAATGATGACCCACGCGATTCTCAACCGGCGGCAGTTTCATATAATCTCCATAGATATTCGAAAGATATTCTTCCCACCCAACTAACACTTTAAAATTCTCTGATTCAAACGACATTTCCACATAATGCTCAAAGCACTCATGATGCAATATCTCTCTCCTGCCATATTGACTTGTTATATTTGCCACATATTTTCCACTATTAAATGGATACTTTGCCATATTTCTGCTGATTTTTTTATGCCAATATTCCATTCCCATCCGTCTGGTATATTTTTGAAATATCTTCTTTATAATCCGCTTTACCGGATTATTTGGTACATATTTGTCAACATCATAAGTAGCACTGCTTCTCGCGTGATAGAGAAATCTCATTCGAAAAATAAAAAGCCATCGTTTCAAAAAGTTATTTGGAAGACCATCCACTACACAAACATCTACAAACAATCCATATCCATCAATGTAATCTATACCTGCATCACAAACTATTGTTTTAGGATCTACCAATCTTCCAAAATTAAAGTGACAATTATTACTATACTTGTCCGTTAGCCAAATATAACGAGTATCCTCTGACAGTATCTTATCCAACCGGTCATACTCTGGTCTGGAAAGAAACACATCAATATCATCATCCCATGGTATAAATCCCCCATGCCTGACTGCTCCTAATAATG
>JAJBTP010000027.1 GCA_020860805.1 Tannerellaceae bacterium
CAGGGGGAAGGAAAATTGCGGGAGGCAAAACTGATTTTGGTGGGAGATGGAGCTTCGGTTAAAACATCTTTACAAAAACGGTTGTTGAATGCGGAAGCTGCTTTGCCTGCTGAAGATACCCGTACGCGGGGGATTGAGATTCAGGACTGGGAGTTTAAAGACGGATTTCTGGCGCATATCTTGGACTTTGGGGGACAGGATGTGTACTATCTCCGGTACATCGTTTTTTTCTGACAGAGAATGCAGTCTTTGTCCTGTTGGCTACTACCCGGCAGGAACACCATAACTTTGACTACTGGATTCCTACCATCGGACAGTTTGGAGGGGATAGTCCTATTATCATCGGTCAGACCTGCCATGATGGAAACAAAGTAGCCTGGCCGGATATAAATGAGTATATAGTTGCGGATAATGGCTGTAACATCGTAAAGACGCAAATCCAGCCGTATTACCAGTTGAATTTAAAGGAGGGGAATGAAGGGCTGGAAGCTATCAGCCGGGAGATTATCCATCAGTTGGAAACCCTGCCGCACTGTCAACGGGACGTACCTGCTTCATGGGTGAAAGTACGTAGTGCACTGAAAGAAAAGAAGGAACAGACGGCGTGTATCTCCTATGATGTTTTTAAAACTATTTGCGATGAGGCTGCTCCCGGTGACTTCCGGGAGTTGGCTGATTACAGGGATTGCTGCGACTTTTTCCACCGGATAGGTGTATTGCTTTGGTATTCCCGGAATGAGTATTTGCGCGAACATGTGATTCTGCGTCCGGACTGGGCCATGAATGCCGTGTACAAAATTATTGATGATAAAGAGATACAGGAGCGCCGGGGGCACATATATCCGGAGGATTTCATCCGGTTGTGGAATGAACCGGCTTATATCGAGAAACAGAGTGTCCTGAAACAAATGCTGGAAGTATTCCGGGTAGCCTTCCGGAAAAAACACAAACCGGAGGAATTTATTATGCCGGCCCGTCTGGAACCGGCTCCGGAGGATAAACCGTGGAAAGATGAGAAGTATATTCAAATAGAGTACCGGTTTGATTTTATGCCCCGGGGATTATTAAACCAGGTAAGCGCTTTATTAAGTAATCTGATTGTTATTGATCCGGTAGAAGGAGAAGAAATCTGGAGTAATGTGGTTCATTTTGAATACCACGATACCATTTGCCAGATACAGGAAAGTTTTCAAAAGAAGCGGATTGCCATCCGGACCAAAGGCCGGGAAGGAAGCGGACTGCTGGCTCTGATAGAAGATACGCTCAAAAATACCATAGCCCTCTATAAAGGAGTCACCTACACTATATTAATACCCTGCTCCTGTAGTACCTGTACCGGTGGCAAGGAGCCTTACTATTTCCGGTATGATAAATTGCGGGAGTGGTTAGGAAATGGAAGTGTCTATAAACACTGTAATGAGTCCGACGAACGTGTTAACATAGAAGAATTACTTTATAGAGCCGGATTTGCAATACAATTAACTCAACCCCAAATAAAAATGGATACCTTGAAACGAATCACTATTTTTCTGGCTTCTTCTTCCGAACTGGAAATAGACCGCCGCGAGTTTGAAATCTTTATCAATCGTGAAAATAAAGAGTTAACGAAAAAAGGAATATTCCTGAATCTGGAAGTCTGGGAAGATTTTCTGGACCGAATGGCACCGGACGGGCTACAGGAAGAATACAATAAGAAAATAAGAGAGAGTGATATTTTCGTAAGCCTGTTCTTTACGAAAGTCGGGAAGTTTACAGATGAAGAGTTTGATACAGCCTATGGGCAGTTTATTCAAACGGGTAAACCATCGGTATATGTCTATATTAAAAATGCAGAGGTCAACACGAGCCGGCTCAACCTGCAGGATATGCACAGCCTGGACAACTTTAAAAATAAGATGAAAGACCTTAAACATTACCCAACCTCTTATACGGCATAGACGACCTGAAATATAAGTTTAAGATGCAATTGGAAAAGTTATTGCCTGAATTGTAATAAAACAAAAAAAGGGTACCTGTTTCAGGCACCCTTTAGTCATTAAAGTCATCAGTTGTCCGGTTCCTCCGGTTCATAGGGAAAAGGAGGTTCAGTACTGTCCGGAAAAGGACAAGGGCAGCAAGGCGGTTTCCGTTTGCTGCGCCGGCGGAAAATCATATCCGCCAGTAAAAAAAGAAAAGATAAAAAGTCTTTCATCCATTTGAATTTACAAGTTAAATACCCTAGGAAAAAGCATCAGGTTCTGTACTTCCGGGTCTATAATCAGCCGATTAAATCCGGAATACATCTTCCGCCTATGACTGATTTGCAACCGGGAATACTTACCGTCCTGTTAGGATAGCTGTCTGGCTATCTGCACCAATGCGTTGCGGTATGCTTCCCGGTTATCACCATTCACTTCGCTGATGTATTTGCTGTAGGCAATTTCTTTAGCGAAGGCTTCGGGGTTGAAGCTCATGGCAGCTGCGGTGGAATAGGCACTCCTGATAAGCCGGGCAAAATCAAAAAAGCTCTGTGACGGTTCCCCATACACCCGGAACTGCAAGCAATGCTGTCCCAGGGTCACCCCATCTCCCTCCCAGAACTCGTTCGGGCGGCCGTAGGCACAGATGCCGAAAAAGTTATGATACCGGGTGGATAACGTACTCGTGCCCCATCCGCTTTCCAGGGCACCCTGCGCCAGTATTACCACCGGATTCACATTAAAACGCTCACCTGCCTGCCGGGCAAATGAATCATACGATTGAATAAACACTTGTTTTTTCATACCTTGGAAATTACTCTTCCGGTTCGTGCTGGCACGGTTCATCCGATATAACCGTTACAATTTTCGGCTTGTCTTTTTCAAACCCTACACGGGCTACCGGCACAAATATGGAACGTACCCATTCCATCCATTTGTACACTATGACCCGTTTCCAGATACTCTATCACCGAGTCCATGAAGTTTTGCAGGATAAGACTCACATCCCCCCGGGTAGCGGAGGATTGTATCATAATCCGCTTACAAAGCATCCTGAACGTAATAAATTTACTACGCACCGGAACTCCATACACCTTGGTCATGCCTTTCTCTTCACCCGCCATGACCTTGCGGGTAACTGTACGATAACTAATTGCCATATCACTCTCTATTTAAAGTTCATAGTAAAGATACGGCCTGGTGTCAGGGGCATTTTCCTTTTGTGGCTTATTGTAGATAATTCGTATAAATAAAGTGTGAAAAAAGTTGCTTATCTCATGTTAATTCCGTATATTTATAAGAAATCAAAACAAATACTATTTATGGAAAACAAGACTCTTTTCAGACCCCGTACGTATACCTGGCAGGAACTCGGCCTGCTTTATAGTCCGGATCATACACCCTATGCAGCCTCCAAACGCCTGCGTCGTTGGGTAACCCTGCACCCTTCCCTCCGGGAAGAATTAACCCACATCGGCTGGAAAAAAGGCAGCCACGTGCTCACCCCCCCCTCCAGGTAAGCTGCATCGCCCAACACCTCGGCGAGCCCTAAAAGAAAAAGTAAGATTCTGATTGCAATATGCAATATATGCCTAATTA
>JAJBTP010000610.1:0-317 GCA_020860805.1 Tannerellaceae bacterium
AATTAGGAATGAAGCCAATCACTGTATCTAACGCCAATGCAACCTGGGAGAATGCTTCCAGTAAGATTAGCTATTATGAATCTCATTCAAATACAGATTCAGAAAATGTACAGGTTAAAACAATTAAAGAGCAATATCAGTTTGTAACAGAATGGACTGTATGTTATACAATGAACAACTGGTGAAACCTTCTTATGAATACAGAAATAAAGATGAATTCATTGTGGATTGGTGAATCTATAAGTTGAAAACCTGAAGTGGGCGTCACCTCCCTTCTAAATGCCAAACAAAATCTAACATTATTATATGCTTAGGAC
>JAJBTP010000610.1:327-3556 GCA_020860805.1 Tannerellaceae bacterium
GAAATGGAAATATTCACTGATAAATTGCTAACCTCAAACCTACATTCCTAACGAGCCATTATTTATCAGTGTTAAAATCCTTCCGGTAGTTTGGCGAAATGAGTATGTGGGATATAAATCTTCCTGAATTTAGTTATCTTTGCAGTAAACATAACTAAATGATTACTGGAATGGAAGATAATTCCGCAAAAACCCCCTCATTATTATCCTCTTTAGTACCTTTTTTTGGTTCTTATAACTTTATTATTTCTTTCTATACGCATCTTTGGTGGAGACGCCCTTGAAGGTAGTAGCCAGATTGTGCTTTTAACTGCTACGGGAGTTTGTACTTTTATAGCTCTTGTTTTTTATAAAGTTCCCTGGAAAAGAATAGAAATAGCCATTGTAAATAATATAACAGGAGTTGCAACATCCCTTATTATTCTGTTGATAATAGGTGCTTTGTCTGGTACCTGGATGATTAGTGGGATTATCCCTACTCTTATTTATTATGGAGTTAAAATAATCCATCCGGATTATTTTTTGGTTTCAACCTGTATCATTTGTTCTGTTATTTCCGTTATGACCGGTAGCTCCTGGACTACTATCGCTACTATTGGGATCGCTTTATTAGGTGTAGGACAAGCACAGGGCTTTTCGCCTGGCTGGGTGGCTGGTGCCATTGTTTCCGGGGCTTATTTTGGGGATAAAGTTTCACCATTATCCGAAACGACTATCCTGGCTTCTTCTGTAACAGATACTCCGCTATTTGTTCGTATTCGTTATTTATTAATAACAACGGTTCCATCCATGGTTATTGCATTGATAATTTTTTTCATTGCCGGACTTTTTCATGCATCTCAGCCTACAGAACAGATAGCAAATTTTACAGTAGCCCTGGAAAATAAATTTAATATCAGTGGTTGGTTAATGATAGTACCGGTGATTACAGGTATAATGATAGCTAAAAAGTTTCCCTCTATAATTACCTTATTTCTTTCTACTACTTTAGCCGGTATCATGGCTATTTTCTTTCAACCGGGAATTCTGCATGAAATATCGGGATTGGAGAATAGCCATTTTCAATCTATTTTTAAAGGTTTTATCATGTCTTTTTATGGTAGTACTTCAGTTGAAACCGGGAATGAATTATTGAATGGTCTGGTTGAGACAAATGGTATGAGTGGAATGCTTAACGCCATCTGGCTTATTATTTGTGCGATGTGTTTTGGAGGAGCCATGACCGGAAGTGCTATGTTAGGAACTATTGCGTCGGTCTTTTTACAATTTATGAAGAAAACTGTCAGTATGGTTACTTCGACCGTTGCTTCGGGTTTGCTTTTAAATCTTACAACTGCTGATCAATATATTTCTATTATCCTAACCGGTAGTATGTTCAGAGATGTATATCTCTCCAAAGGGTATGAGAGCCGCCTTTTAAGCCGTACTGTAGAGGATGGGGTTACAGTAACCTCTCCGTTAATTCTGTGGAATACATGTGGGATGACACAGGCAACAATATTAGGTGTTTCTACATTTACTTATTTACCGTATTGCTTTTTTAATTTATTAAGCCCTTTAATGAGTATTATTATTGCTATGTTTGGTTATAAAATATATAAAACAGATGAAAAAGATCAGGATATCGTTATTAGGTAAAGTTATTATTGCTATTGGGTTAGGGATTTTATTAGGACAGTTTTTACCCAATGGAATTGCCCGTATTTTTGTGACGTTTAATTCTTTGTTTGGTAATTTCTTATCTTTTTCGATTCCTTTGATTATATTGGGCTTAGTAGCTCCTGCTATTGGAGAATTAGGAAAAGGTGCCGGTAAGTTACTGGCTTTAACAGCTATTATTGCGTATGCATCTACTCTGTTCTCCGGCTTTTTTACTTTTTTCAGTAGTTCTCTTGTTTTTCCTCGAATACTTCCGGTGGAGATGGAGTTTTCAGCTATAGATAATCCTGAGGATTTCATGTTACAACCTTTTTTTGTAGTTGGAATGCCTCCATTGATGGATGTAATGACAGCACTTTTATTATCTTTTATTCTGGGTTTAGGGATATCAAGTATAATGGGTAACACCTTGAAAGAGTTCTTTATAGATTTCAGAGACATTATTAATAAATTAATACAGGTAGCTATTATTCCTTTATTGCCAATCCATATCTTTGGTATATTTTTAAATATGACTGTTAGTGGACAGGTAGCCAGTGTGATAGGTATGTTTATGAAGGTTATAGTTGTAATTTTTGTATTACATGTTTTATTGTTGTTGATACAATTTACGCTTGCAGGGGGGGGGAATTGCTAAAAAAAAATCCTTTCCGGTTGTTGAGAAATATGTTACCGGCATATGCGACAGCATTAGGTACACAGTCATCTGCTGCGACTATTCCGGTAACTCTGGCTCAGTCTCTTAAAAATGGAGTTCGTGAAAATATTGCTGTTTTCGTTGTGCCTTTATGTGCTACTATTCATTTGGCAGGTAGTACAATGAAGATTGTTGCCTGTTCCATGGCTATTATGTATATGGCGGGTGAACCGGTTCTTTTATCCCAATATACCGGATTTATTATGATGTTGGGAATAGCTATGGTTGCTGCTCCGGGTGTACCGGGAGGTGCTATTATGGCAGCTCTGGGACTCCTACAAAGTATGTTGGGTTTTAATGAGACGTTGCAGGCTTTAATGATAGCTCTTTATATTGCGATGGATAGTTTCGGTACCGCTTGTAATGTTACAGGGGACGGTGCCATCGCTGTAGTAGTTGATAAAATTGCAGGTAAAAAAGAAGAGGGTGTCTGAAACACCCTCTTCTTTTTTATTCACCTTCCATCACAACTTCAATCTTATTCCCCTGATTGAGAAGTTGATTTAAAAACTCCTGTATAGTCTGAGGTGTAATACTTTCAAGTGTTTGTTTATAATCGGTTACACCATTGTAATTTCTATAATAATAGTTGTCTAATGCATTTAACCAATAAACATTTTCCTGCTGGTTTTCTGCGTATCGTTTGAGCATATTTTCTTTTGTTTTATTAAAATCTTCCATGCGAGGTCCTTCTTGTGCAATGCGCTCTATTTCCTCATATATGATTTCATTCATTCTTCTCCATTTTTCAGGATCTGTGTCGAAAGTAGCCTGTAAATAAGCCTCTCCTTCCGGGAATTGTGAAATTCCTAAACTGGTACTTACCCCATAGGTGGCTCCTTCATCTTTACGGATTTTTTCAGTATATACTAA
>JAJBTP010000235.1 GCA_020860805.1 Tannerellaceae bacterium
TTTTATCAATCAGTAAATCAGACTTTCGTATGTCGATAAAAAATACGATATTTGTGCCGCTTATATGGATTCAATAAAACAGAAGAATTTTAATTGCTAAATAACAAGGAAGAAATGACAAAAAGTGCTTTACAAATTGCAAGAGCAGCTTATCAACCCAAAGTGCCTGCTGCTTTGAAAGGTGCAGTGAAAGCTGTAGATGGTGAGTTAACTCAATCAGTGGCAGACCAGGAAGAAATCAAAAAACTTTTCCCTAACACGTACGGAATGCCTGTTATTACTTTTGAATCAAGTAATGAAGTTCAGAATTTACCAGCTGTTAATGTAGGTGTTATTCTGTCAGGCGGACAAGCTCCGGGCGGACACAATGTTATTGCCGGTATTTTTGATGGAATTAAAGCGGCTAATAAGGATTCCCGTTTGTACGGATTTATCTTGGGTCCTGGTGGTTTGGTAGATCATAACTATATGGAACTGACAGGTGATATTATCGATGAGTATCGTAATACCGGTGGTTTCGATATGATTGGTTCGGGACGTACTAAACTGGAAACAAAAGAACAATATGATAAAGGACTTGAAATCCTGAAAAAACTGGATATCAAAGCACTGGTTATTATTGGTGGTGATGATTCTAATACCAATGCCTGTGTATTGGCTGAATATTATAAAGCTACCGGTGCCGGTGTACAGGTAATCGGTTGTCCGAAGACAATTGACGGTGACCTGAAAAATGAAGTAATTGAAACTTCTTTCGGTTTTGATACTGCTTGTAAAGTGTATTCCGAAGTTATCGGTAATATCGAACGTGACTGTAACTCTGCACGTAAATACTGGCATTTTATCAAATTGATGGGCCGTTCAGCTTCTCATATTGCCCTTGAGTGTGCTTTGCAGACTCAACCGAATGTTTGTATTATTTCTGAAGAGGTAGAGGCTAATAATCTGTCGTTGGATGATGTTGTTAATAACATTGCATCTGTGGTTGCGGCACGTGCTGCAAACGGAAGCAATTTCGGTACTGTTTTAATTCCGGAAGGTTTGATTGAATTCATTCCGGCAATGAAAAATCTGATTTCCGAATTGAATGACTTCCTTGCTCACAATGAAGCTGAATTTAAAGAGGTAGATAAAGCTGACCAACGTGCTTATATTATCAGTAAACTGACCAAAGAAAATTCTGAACTGTATGCAAGTCTTCCTGAAGGTGTTGCCCGTCAGCTTACTTTGGATCGTGACCCACATGGAAACGTACAGGTTTCTTTGATTGAAACTGAAAAACTGTTAGCAGAAATGGTTGGTAACCGTTTGGCTGAATGGAAAAAAGAAGGTAAATACAATGGTAAATTTGCAAGCCAGGTTCACTTCTTCGGTTACGAAGGCCGTTGCGCTGCACCTTCAAACTATGATGCAGGCTATTGTTATTCATTAGGTTATACTGCTTCCTGCCTTATTAATGCAGGTAAAACAGGCTATATGTCCTCTATCCGCAACACGACTGCTCCGGCTGAACAATGGATTGCCGGTGGTATTCCTGTTACTATGATGATGAATATGGAAAGACGTCATGGTGAAATGAAACCGGTTATTCAGAAAGCATTGGTTAAGCTGGATGGTGCGCCTTTCAAAACATTTGCGGCTAACCGTGAAAACTGGGCATTGAATACAGAATATGTATATCCGGGTCCAATCCAGTATTTCGGTCCGACAGAAGTTTGTGATCAGACAACTGTTACTTTGAGACTGGAACAGGGTAAATAAGAAGAGTAGTTGATTAAAAATAAATAAAGGTGGGTATCGGTGAGGTAACCACCTTTTTTTACTAATTATAATGAAAAACAATTGCCTCTTTATTCCTTGTTTATTTGTTCTTTTCCTGCCGGTTATCCGGTAACTCCGGGCAGAGTAAAGAACAGGAAAGTAGTGCGGCAGATTTATTTAACCGGTATGGTATAACTCTGGATAATGGATGGATTTATTATAATGTGGATGAAATCGAAAAGTTGAAGGAATTTTATCGCTCTGCTACTGGTTTATATGGATTACATGTTGGAAAAGAAGAGAGCTTTATCTTTAAAGTTCAGAATCCGGATTTCAAGATTATAAAAGATAATGGCTGTGGCATAGGAGATGCCTTGAATATATTACCGGAATATTCATATGTTACGCTCTTTTCCGGTTTACCTTCTTATAGTATGGAGAAGCAAAAGACCCTACTTTATTCTGTTGAAGTATCTGAGACGGGAGAAGTCTATGAGGCTGGATTTACTTATCTGAATTTAAATGAGGAACTGACTTTCGAATTTAACGGAGAAAAATATGCCTTATATGAAACAACCCGGGAAAATGATGATTCCCTGAGTGCTTCTGATTATAAAATGTATCTCAGAAGGGTAAGTGATAATACGATTCAGTTATTAAGCCATATTGATCAGTTAGAACAAGAGAAACCTGTTATTTGGTTTGTCGGTGATATAGATGGAGATGGTAAACTGGATGTACTGATTGATGAACGCCGGAATTATGAACAGTATAAAATGAAACTTTTTCTTTCATCATTTGCTGAAGATGGGGAATTGATGAAAGGGGTCGCTATCCAGGAAGAATGGCGGGGATGTTAATTCAGACTACCTGTCTTAATGAAAAAACTATTTTTATATCTTTGTAAATCTATTATAAACTAAAAAATATAGATTATGTTTTCCGGAATTGTAGAAGAGGCGGCTGTAGTAACAGCAATAGAACATGATAAAGGTAATATTCACCTGACGCTGCAGTGTTCATTTGTGCATGAACTGAAAATAGTTCAGAGTGTGGCTCATAATGGGGCTTGTCTGACTGTAGTAAATCTGAAAGATGATACATATACTGTAACGGCTATTAAAGAAACCCTGGAACGTTCTAATCTGGGCTTGTTGAAAGTAGGAGATAAAGTAAACCTGGAGCGATGTATGGTTATGAATGGACGATTGGACGGCCATATTGTACAGGGGCATGTAGACCAGACTGCTGTATGTACAAATGTAAAGGAAGCGGAAGGTAGCTGGTATTATACATTTGAATATATTCTTAACAAAGAGATGGCTAAACAGGGATATGCTACTGTTGAAAAAGGTTCGGTATGTGTCAATGGGATTAGCCTGACTGTATGTAATTCAAAAGATACCAGTTTTGAAGTTGCTATTATACCCTATACCCACGATAATACTAATTTCTGCCAGATTGAAAAAGGAACAGTTGTAAATCTGGAGTTTGATATTATTGGTAAGTATATTAGTAAAATGCTTCAGTATAACTAAAAATAAGAAGTGTGTCAAAAGAGAATTTTGACACACTTCTTATTAATAATCTAATATATTTTTAGCTTTTTCTTTTTCAACTAATAAAGTCATTAATTCTCCATTTTCATACGCAATTGAAATTTCAAAATCTTCATTGATATCAATTGATATATAATCATCTGTAGGAGTTGACTCTCCGAAATTCCAAAAGCATGAAAAATTTGCTTTTCCCAAAGATATAGCTGTTTCTGTACATCCATCATTTTTTTCAT